>NZ_JBXKJL010000435.1:0-6106 GCF_056994735.1 Geomonas sp. | reverse complement strand
ACTGCTCCAGGAACAGGTGCACCACCGCGGTGTTCAGTGGCGGCGTGATCAGTCCCGAGGCCGCCCCGGTGCCGGGACAGAGCGCCGTCAGCACGTAGAGGAAGGTGTATTGGGTCTGCCGCACACTGCACGCGGCCGCGTCCCCTTCCGCGCCCAGACCCGCGTCAGCGTCCCCTGGTGGCCGAACCGGGCCTCGTCCTCGAACCAGACCTGCACCTGCTCGTCGGGATGCGCCTCCTGGATGGCCTGGATCTGATCGGCGATGACCTCCCGGAAGATCGCCTGCAACTCCTCATCAGCGTCCTTGTGCTGGGGCCGGGGCCTCAGGCTGCTGAAGCCGTGACGGTGCCGCAGGTCGTAGACGGCCTGGAGGCTCATCAGCACGCCGAACTCGTGTTCCAGGAGGTGTTGGAGGTCGCGGCCGCGGAAGGTACAGACCCGGTCCTCAGGCGTCGGCCCCGCCTCCAGCCGGTGTTGGAAGCGGAGCAGTTCCGGTCTGGCGAGGCGGGGCGGCCGGCCGGTGTGGGGCCGCTCGGCGAGGGCCTGGGGGCCGCCGTGGTTGTAGCGGGCGATCCACTCCTGGACGGCGCGGGGGCGACAGCCGAGGGCCTGGGCGATCTCGGCGGCGGAGCGGCCCGGAGTGGCGAGGATGACGGCCTGGTAGCGGACCCAGACCCGTTTGCGGGTGATCGTCTGGGCCAGGCGCCGGAGTTCGTCGAGGGGCAGGTGGTCGTGGACGTGCATGGGGAGGCTCCGGGAGTGAAACGGGGGAGCCTCATCGTGACCGACCGGCCAAGCTAGCCCGAAGTTCCGGACCATTTTTCGTCGTAAGTCAGCGGCTCATCAGCGGTCAACCTCGATTTCGACTCGGAAATGTAGCCACTAAAAAATCGGAAAGCCTCTTGACAGGGCCGTCGTACCTTCGAAAATGACCGCATGGCAACACGAGGCGGCGCCGTTCATGTGGCTACGACCAAACGGGTCTACAAGGGAAAGACCTACGTCACCCATCTGCTCCGACGCTCCATCCGCCAGGGAAAGACCGTCACCCATGAGACCCTCGGCAACCTCTCCCCTCTCCCCGAGCACCTCATCGAAATCATCAAACGCTCCCTCAAGGGCGAGGCGTTCGTCCCCGCGGCCGAGGCCGTTCGCATCACACGCTCGCTGCCGCACGGCCATGTCGACGCCGTCCTGACGATGATCCGCAAGCTGGAACTGGAGGAGCTCATCGCCTCGGAGCCCTCGCGGCAACGCAACCCGGTCCTCGCCATGATCGCCGAACGCCTGCTGTTCCCCAGTTCCAAGCTCGCCAACACCCGGCACGGGCACGACACCACCTTGGCCGAGGAGCTGAACGTCGGCGACGCCACCGAGGATCAGCTCTACGAGGCCATGGATTGGCTGCTGAGACGGCAGGAGGCGATCGAGATGAAGCTGGCGAAGCGGCACCTCAGCGCCGGGGCGATGGTGCTCTACGACGTCACCAGCAGCTATTACGAGGGGAAGACCTGCCCGCTGGCCCGCTACGGTCACGACCGGGACGGCAAGACCGGCTGCCCGATCATCGTCTACGGCACGCTGACCGACGCCGACGGGCGACCGGTCGCCGTGCAGGTCTACCCAGGCAACACCGGCGACCCCACGACCGTCCCCGACCAGGTCGAGGCCCTCACCAAGCGGTTCGGCCTGTCGCGGGTGGTGCTGGTCGGCGATCGCGGTATGCTCACGCAAACTCAGGTCGATGTGCTCAAGAAGCATCCGGGCCTGGGGTGGATTTCGGCCCTGCGCAGCGGCGCCATCCGCCGCCTGCTGGCCGCCGGCCACCTGATCCGAAAGGACCTGGAGGCCGAACGCCTGGCGGAGATCACCGCGCCGGAATTCCCCGGCGAACGGCTGGTAGCTTGCTACAATCCCCAACTGGCCGACCAGCGCCGACAGAAGCGTCAGGACCTGCTCGCGGCCACGCAGGCCGAACCGGAGACGCTGGCCGCGCACGTGGCCCGGCCGGCGGGCGTGCCGGAGACGGCGGCCGCGATCGGCGTGCGGGCGGGGAAGATCATCAACCATTACAAGATGGCCAAGCATTTCACCCTGACGATCCGCGACGGCTACCCGGGATGGTGCCGCAAGGAGGAGGCAATCAAGGATGAAGAGCTTCTGGATGGGATCTATGGGATTCGGACCAGCGAGCCGGCCGAGCACCTGACGGCCGCCGACGGTGTGCGGTCGTACAAGCGACCGGCCTTGGTGGAGCAGGCGTTCCGGTGTGTCAAGGGGCTCGACCTGTTGGTGCGTCCGATTCACCACCGCACGGCCGAGCGGGTGCGGACGCACATCCTGCTGTGTCTGTTGGCCTCCTCCGTGGAGTGGCACCTGCGTCAGGTGTGGGAACCGTTGCTGTTCGAGGATGAGGAGTTGGCCGTGGACCGGCGCCGGCGTGACCCGGTGGCCCCAGCCCGCGCCTCGCAGTCGGCACGACTGAAGAAGAAGACGCACGTGACGACGGGCGGTCTGCCGGTGCAGAGTTTTCGGACGTTGCTGGCTCATCTGGGGACGCGCTGCCGGAACCTGTGTGTGATGAGTGCCGATCCTCATCAGACAACTTTCTGCCAGGTGACGGAGGCCGATGCGCTCCAGGCCGAGGCGCTGCGGTTGATCAAAGTGTAGCCAGAAAGGGGAACCGGGAATTGATGCAAGTCGTTTACCACTATAGATATTTCCTTGATTCCCCCCTGGAACTTCGGACTAAGGGACTGGCACCACCCCTCTCAACATGCAGGAACTTTAACGTGATTCGCTGGATTTGGAGGACATAGCTTGCTTCGGCTCTTTCCTCGGTGGCGAACGCCTGCCCACGCTCTGGTCCAGAAGCCTCTGGGTCGAGACGTGGGGCGAATCGCCGCCTGACTTCCGCTTCGTCGTCCGAACCTTCTTCGGGCCTCGTGACGCCTTCCGCATCCAATAGACGCGGACATGCGATGCCACTTCCTTCAGCGTCTCAGCCATCGCTGGGGCATCATAAGACCTCACGAACGACCAAGTCGCAGGCGGCAACGCGATCATCATCCCCCGGTAGGTGTGCGCGATCTCGTCCACCAACGCGTAATGCGACAGGGCCTCGACCTCCTCCTCGCCGTGCACCGCACGCAGGTTCCCTTCGAGCAGCGCCACCGCGTTACCGGCCACCACTGACATCGCGAACGCGAACAACGCCGCTCGGGGGTAGCTCAACGTCGGCACTTCGCAGTGCAACAGAGCGGTCAGCCGCTGGAAGTGCCTCTCAATTCGCCAGCGACCCCGGTAGGTCTCAGCGATTAGGATCGCCGATACCTCGACGGGCAAGTTGGTCACCAACTCGATCTCGGTCTCGCCCTCACGCGTCGGCTGGTCCAACTGCAAGACGATCCGCCGCATCACCTGGGGTTCTCCTCCCTCAGGATCCTCGACCTGGATCCGATGCTCGAAGACCGTGCCCGTGGCGCAGCGGCCGACCGGGACCAACTCCCCCCGCGGGGTGAAGGGCAGGGCCTTCTGATGCCGGCGGATCAGGAAGAAGGCCCCACGCCGCTCGACCTCCCGTAGGAACCACCGCACGCAGAAGTTCCGGTCCGCGATCCACAACTGACCGGCGCCGACGCTCACCTGGTCCAGCAGGGCGCGCTCCTGGGTATAGGCATCCTCGCACAGGACCACGTCCTCAATGATCCCGCTGACCGGCTCATAGACCGCCAGCAGCTTCCCCGGTAACCCGGCGGCGCGGAGGTTGCGCAGGGGCCGGAGCCGATGCTCGGTGCCGGCCAGGGCATTGCCGTCGAGCACGCGGGCGTGATAGCCAGGGATCGGCTCGTCCAACAATCCCTCGGCGGCGGCGATGACGGCGCGGGCCTGCGCGGCGGTGTGGCGGACGACAGCGGCAGCGATGGGCGGCTCCATGCGTTGGAGCTTGCCGTAGAACGCCGCCTCCGAGACGCGGATCTGCTCCCACCGGGCCAGGTAGGCGGCGCGGGACGACGGTCGCGTCCCGCTGGCGACGTCGAGCATGATGTCGACCATGTGGGTCAGGGTCAGTTCGCGCGTGTACTGGGCGTCGGTCACCTGCTGGAACAGGGTCTCGAATGTGGGCTCATCGATGAGCCACTCCAGGGCCATTCGAGTCATGACGGTGGCGGCGGCCCCCTTGGCGAAGGGATCGAGGATGGCGGGAAGAGTCACGTACACCTCCGAGTCAATGGTTCGATCTTATCTACGTTGAACCAGGAGGTTACGTTCAAAATCCCTGCATGTTGAGAAGACTGGTATGCTGGCACCATGTCGGACGAAACCGTGCCCGCAGCCATACCGGACCGGCTCTCGATGTGGCCGATCAGTTTCAACATTCATCAACGTGCTCAAGAGAGATAAGGTCCGATTTCAGAAGACCAGAGACTATCGCAACGTTGCCGAATGGTGCAGGCTTGCCTCATAAGGACGATAAAAAAGGGTTCATCCGGCGGAATCGCGCGCCGGGGTTGAAAAAGGCGGACATGCTGATTCCAGTTGGAGTTGCATCAAAGGGCTCCACACCGGGAGGTCAGCATGTCCACCAGCCTGTTGTATCACGCCTTCGGCATCCGCGGCTACGAGTACACCCGCACCGACTTCCAGGGCGGCCAGGTGATCTTCTCCATCCACCAGGAACCCAGGACCTGCCGCTGCTCCGCCTGCGGGTCGCCCCAGGTCCGGTCGCGCGGTCGGGTCGAGCGCCGCTTCCGAACCGTGCCCATCGGGAGCCGCGCCACGTTCGTAGCCCTGCCCATCCCGCGCGTCGAATGTCAGGCCTGTGGCGTGGTACGCCAGGTTGAGATCCCCTTCGCCGACCCGCGACGCAGCTATACCACCTCCTTCGAGCGCTACGCGCTGGAACTGTCGCGGCGCATGACCATTCGCGATGTGGCCGTTCACCTGGATGTCGGCTGGGACGTGATCAAGGAGATCCAGAACCGCGACCTCTCGCGCCGCTTCGCCAGGCCCAAGCTCAAGCACCTGCGCCGGATCGCCATCGACGAGATCGCCGTCGCCCAGGGGCACCGCTACCTGACGGTGGTCCTGGACCTGGAGAGCGGCGCCGTGGTCTTCGTCGGCGACGGCAAGGGGGCCGATGCGCTGAAGCCCTTCTGGAAGCGGCTGCGGCCCAGCAAGGCGAAGATCGAGGCGGTGGCCATGGACATGTCGAAGGCGTATCGCGAGGCGGTGTCGACCCACCTCCACGAGGCGAAGATCGTGTTCGACCGTTTCCATGTCGTCAAGCTCTTCAACGAGAAGCTGACTCAACTCCGCCGCGACCTGCACCGCGAGGCGACCGAGGTGCTGCACAAGGAGGTGCTCAAGGGGACGCGCTGGCTGCTGCTGAAGAACCCGGAGAACCTCGACGAGAAGCGGGACGAGAGGCGGCGGTTGGAAGAGGCCTTGGCCCTGAACAAGTCGCTGGCCGTAGCCTACTACCTGAAGGAAGATCTCCGACAGTTCTGGGAGCAGCCCGGCAAGCGATTCGCGACGGCGTTCCTCAACGACTGGCTGAAACGGGCGGAGGTGTCCGGGATCAAGATGCTGCAGCAGATGGCCCAGACGCTCGCGGCGCACCGCAGTGGGCTGTTGGCGTACTACGACGTGCCGATCACGAGCGGCCCGCTGGAGGGGACGAACAACAAGATCAAGACGATGAAGCGCCAAGCCTATGGGTTCCGGGACCGCGAGTTCTTCAAGCTGAAGATCCTGGCGATCCACGAGACCAGATACGAGATGGTCGGATAAGTCGATTCTTACGGCTCGTCAGGCGGCGCGCGCTTCCGCCGGATGAACCCTTTCTCGAGGCCATTCCAGTCACTTGGATGATTGGATATGTACCTATGACCCGGAGAGTCCTCGGATCTGAGCGCTGAAATCACGTTTAAGATCCTGGGCTGATTGTGACTTGGATCAATAGCCCGTCGGGATTGGCGAGGGGTTTCCTTTTTTCTCCTCTTCTTTTCCCGGTCCTCTCTTCGCGCTCTCTGCGATGAAATCTGCCTCCATTCGATCTTGACGAGATCGCCCTCGTCGGTTTTGATGAGGTTCGATTTCATGG
>NZ_JBXKJL010000434.1:0-2116 GCF_056994735.1 Geomonas sp. | reverse complement strand
GTACTGGTTTTCCCCACGCCACCCTTCTGGTTGAGCAAGGTGATGACGGGCATGTCGTCCCTCCGTGGTAACCACTATTCCGCACGTCTCCACAAGCCGCTGGTGCCAAAAGGGTTGCGACGAGGCGTTTTCTCGATTTCAACGCGCAAATTGGCACCGATACCTCAGACCACGCAACGACTTACGGCGCGAAAATCGTGCGAGATGTGCGGAATGTCCGCTGAATCTACTGACGTCGCCACCATAAGCATGACTTATACTCGGCGCGGCCGGGTCTGGCACAAATTGTAATGGGGTGCTCATCGGCTTAAGCTGCTGACTGGGACCGACCTGTGAGCAGCATCCGGTGGACATGCCATGTGGGCGATCACCTTCTCAGCGGACGACCGGCGGGCTCTGGCCCACGACCGGTACCATCACCCCGACCCCCGAGTCCAGCGCAAGATGGAGGTCCTCTGGCTCAAGAGCCACGGCTTGGGCCACGACGCGATCGCCGCCTACGCCGACGTCTCCCGGCGTACCGTCCAACGGTACATCGAGGAATACCTTGAAGGCGGTCTATCGCGCCTCCGCCGCTGTCGGGGGCATCAGCCCCAAAGTGCCCTGGCCGAGCACCGGGACTCACTGGAGGAGTACTTCCTGAAGCACCCGCCACGCTCGGCTAAACAGGCTCAAGCCGTCATCGAGCAACAGACCGGGGTTCGCCGGGGCCTCACCCAGGTGCGTCACTTCCTCAAGGACCGGCTGGGGCTACGCTGGCCCAAGACCGGGGCGATCCCCGTGCCCCCCAAGAAGACGGTCGAGGAGCACGCACGGGACCAAACCACCTTCCTGCGGGAGAAGCTGGAGCCACGGCTGAAGCAGGCCCGCCGAGACCGGAGGCAGGTCTACTTCGTGGACGCCGCCCATTTCGTCTTCGCGCCGTTTCTGGGCTTCGTGTGGTGCGCGGTGCGGCTGTTCGTGCGGGCGGCCTCGGGCCGCAAGCGGTACAACGTTCTGGGGGCGCTGGACGCGGTGACGCACCGGTTAATCCGGGTGACGAATCACAGCTACATCAACGCCGAGTCGGTCTGCGCCCTCCTCCGGGCGGTTGCCCAGGCCGGTGTCGGTTTGCCGATCACGTTGGTGCTGGACAACGCCCGGTATCAGAAGTGCGCGGTGGTGCAAGCTCTGGCGAAGTCGCTGAAGATCGAACTGCTGTACCTGCCGGGTTACTCACCCAATCTGAACCTGATCGAGCGACTGTGGCGGTTCCTGCGCAAGGAGTCGTTGGACTCGACCTACTATGAGGACTTCTCGCAATTCACCACCGCGATCGACCAGTGCCTGGACGGCTTGCCGACAGTACACAAGGGTGAGATGCGGACGCTGCTGACGCACAAGTTCCAGACATTCGGAAATGTGCCACTGTTGGCCGCGTAGAGTATAATACCGATCCCGGGAAGTTTATGCACTCTGCCGCACGTATTCGGCATTGCAGATCCTCTTGAGGTTCTCTGCATCCTGGCAGACGACGACCAAGCTCCGGACCGCCTCGCTCTCCAGTTCACCATAGTCGCGATAGAAGCGATTGGACCAGTGATGCGAACGCAGGTAATGCCCCAGGTTCTCCCCTGGGTTCAACTCCGGCGAGTACGGCGGCAACTGGATCAGGCTCACGTCGCTCGGCACCACCAAGTCCTTGCCGGTGTGGTAGCCCGCCCCGTCCCAGATCAAGACCGCATGCACCCCCGCGGGCAACTCCCGCGAGAACTGCTCCAGGAACAGGTTGATCACCGCCGTGTTCAACTCCGGCATGATCAATGCCGAAGTCGTCCCTGTGCTGACGCAGACGGCTATCAGCACGTACAGCCACTGCCGGCCGTTCTGCCGCAGCGCCCGCGGCCGCGACCCCTTCGGAGCCCAGACCCGCGTGATCGTCCCCTGCTGGCCGAACCGCGCCTCGTCCTCGAAGGAGACGCGCATCTCCTGGTCCGGGTGCTGTTCGGCGATGGCCTCGATCTGCTCGACGACGATCTCTGTGAAGAACTCCTGCACCTCGGGGATGGAGTCCTCATGCTGGGGTCGGGGCATGAGGCTGCTGGAACCGAGGCGATGCCGCAGATCATACACCGCC
>NZ_JBXKJL010000433.1:0-6478 GCF_056994735.1 Geomonas sp. | reverse complement strand
TGCTTCACGCCGGCCCTGAACTGGAAGATCTTGGTGTGGCACTGCTTGCAGGCGAACTGGGCGGTGTGGATGTCGTGGTTGAAGATGGCCGGATTGATGCCCTTGGTCTTGAAGGTGATGTCGTGGGTCTTCATCCCCTTGTGGCACTTGCCGCAGTTCCCGACGACGGTGAAGGCCCTCTTGTCGTTGTGGCAGGCGCCGCAGGTCTTGCCCTTTTCCATCTGCGCCATGGTGACGCGGCCGTCCTTGCCGGTGATCACGTTGGCGTTGTGGCATTCCTTGCAGTTCCCGTTGACCTTGGAAACGTGGAAGGTGTGGTTGAAGGTCACATCACCTGCGTTTTTCGCCCTGTATTCAATGTTACGGGTCTTGCCCGGATGGCACTTCCCGCAGCTCTGCGGGTCGGCAACACTGAAAGCCTTGACACCACTGTGGCAGGCGCCGCAGGACTTCGTCTTTTCCATGTCCTGCATGGTAAAATGACGCCGTTCCTTGATGTTGAAAATTGCGTTGTGACAGACCTTGCAATTGTTGTTATATTTCTTGAGGTGGATCTCGTGACTGAAGGTCACGGGCTCGGCGTTCTTGATAGGAAACTTTATGTCCTTTGTCTCCACGGCCCACACTGGCGAACAACACAGAATGAGAAGCGTAAGGATGGCGAGGCGAAACTGCATGGAACACTCCTTCTAACGGGTTTTTATTGACTGTGCCGCTGGAGGCAATAGCCGCCACAATATACACATCGAACAGCGCATCGTCAAACGAAAAGTATTGATACTTTCTTACATTGCTATGGTTTGGCTGCACTTTCGAAGGAGGGTCGATGAGGAAAAGTGTTCTTTTGGTGCCGGTATTGGTCTCCCTTCTGTCGACAGCCGCCCAGGCCGCCTTCTTCCAGTGGACGGATGCGGACGGGGTGGTGCACTTCACGGACAGCCGCAAGAAGATCCCGCAGAAATACCGCAAGAAGGCCAAGGAGTTGAAGTACCTTGGGCCGTCGACCCCGTCCAGCCGGAGTCCCGCAGCTCCCGCTCCGGCGCAGCCACCTGCGCCCCAGACCGCTCCGGCTTCGCCACCCGCCGGGGAAACCGCCGCGCCCCAGGCCGCTCCGCCTGCCGCCGAGCCCAATGCCCCGCTTGCGGGGGGGCACGATGAAACCTGGTGGCGGGAGCGCTTCGGAGGGTTGCGGAGGGAGCTGCAACTCGTCCGGGAAGGGCTCTCCCAGAAACAGGCCAGGCTGGTGGAGCTCAGGCGCCAGAGGGTGATTTTCTCCCGCCCCTCCGACCGGGAGGCGGTCAACGCCATGGAAGCGCAGGTCTCGGCGGACGAGACCAGGGTGAACGATTTGCTGAGGCAGATCGACGTCCTGGACCGGGCGGCGACCGCGGCCGGGGTCCCGATGGAGTGGCGCCAGTAGCTTCTTCAGCGGATTTATTAGCGGTTGCGGGCTTAGTTAAGCTGTGCTATAAAAACTTGCCGCTTAATAGGGAGATAACAGATACATGAACGGAATCGATAAGATAATCGAGAATGCCCTCGCCGAGGACATCCACACCGGCGACATCACCACGCTCTCGATTTTGCCGCAACCGCGCCGCATGCGCGCCCGCCTGGTAGCCAAAGAACAGCTGGTCCTGGCCGGCATAGGAGTCGTCGAGCGCGTCTTCGCCCGGCTCGATCCCACCGCAAAATTCACCGCCGAATTCGCCGACGGACAGAGAGTCAAGGTGGGCGACGTCATCGCCCGCATCGAGGGGGATGCCGCCGCCCTCCTGCAGGGGGAGCGCGTCTCGCTCAACCTGCTGCAGCGCATGTGCGGCATCGCCACCCAGACCGCCGCCTTCGTCAGCGAGATCGAGGGCACCGGTGCCCGGGTGGTCGACACCCGGAAGACCACCCCGGGGCTGCGGGTGCTGGAGAAGTACGCCGTGAGGGTAGGGGGCGGAACCAACCACCGCACCGGGCTCTATGACGGGGTACTGATCAAGGAAAATCACATCGCCGCGGCCGGAGGCATCAAGGAGGCCGTGAGCCTGGCCCGGGGCTACATCCCGCACACCCTCAAGATCGAGGTGGAGACGGAGACCCTGGACGAGGTCGGGCTGGCGCTCGAGGCGGGGGCCGACATCATCATGCTGGACAACATGACCCTCCACGAGATGACCGAGGCGGTGATCCTGATCGGCAAGCGTGCCCTGGTCGAGGCCTCCGGCGGAGTCAACCTGCAGACCATCAGGTCCATCGCCGAGACCGGGGTCGACATCATTTCCGTCGGGGCGCTGACCCATTCGGTCCGGGCCTCCGACATCTCCATGCTGATGGAGGATCGTTGAAAGAAGCGGAGGTCGACGCCAGGATCCTGGAACTCTTCCGCTCCGGCGACGGCTTTGTCTCCGGCGAATCCCTGAGCCGCCTGCTGGGGCTCTCCCGGACGGCGGTCTGGAAACACGTGAACGGGCTGAGGGCCAACGGCTATGACATCGAGGCCGTCCCGGCCAAGGGGTACCGGCTGGTTTCCTCCCCGAAGCTCCTCAACCGGCTCGACCTCGAGGCAGGGCTCGACACCCGCACGATCGGCTCCTCGATCGTATGTCTCAAGGAGACCGAATCGACCAATGTAGTCGCCTTCAAGATGGCTGAGGAGGGCGCCCCAGAGGGGACCGTGGTCATCGCCGATGCACAGACGGCGGGGAAGGGGAGGCTGGGGCGTATCTGGCTTTCGCCGCCGGGGGTGAACCTCTACTGTTCCGTGGTGCTGCGCCCCTCGATCTCGCCGGTCGCCGCCTGCCAGTTGACCTTTCTCTCCGTTGTCGCCGTGGCGCGCGCCATAGAGAAGTGCACCAAGCTCCACCCCCAGATCAAGTGGCCAAACGACATCCTCATCTCGGGTAAGAAGGTCGCGGGGCTGCTGAACGAGATGAACGCCGAGACCGAGAAGGTCAACTTCGTGGTCCTCGGTATCGGGATTAATGTCAACGTCCGTGTTTCCCAGCTTGGCGGGACCTTGCGCTATCCAGCCACCTCCCTTATTGAAGAGGGCGGGGTGGAGGTTGATCGTGTTCAGTTCACCCGCACCCTCCTGAAGGAGTTGGACGAGCTCTACGGGAAGTTTCTCCTGGAGGGGGAAGGCCCCGTGCGGGCGGAGTGGCTGGAGCGTTCGGCCATGCGCGGCCGCAGCGTCCACGTTGCCTCGGGGAATCGCGAGTTCAGCGGCATCGTGCAGGGGGTCGACCAGTTCGGCGGTCTGCTGGTCCAGCTTCCGGGCGGGCAGGTGGAAACGGTCCTCTCCGGGGACGTGACGCTCAATTAAGGGATCAGGAACAGGTAATACGAGCAGGTTCGGAGGTTTCATTTGCTGCTGGTGATCGACGTCGGGAACAGCAACATCGTGCTCGGCATTTATGACGAAGACAGGCTGGTCAGGGACTGGCGGGTTTCCACCGACAAGTCCAAGACCACTGATGAATACGGCATCCTCTTTCACGATCTCTTCCGGCTGGCCGGGATCGGGTTTGCGGACATCAAAGACATCATCGTCTCTTCGGTCGTGCCGACTCTCACCGGGGTGCTGGAGAAGCTGGCCCTCCAGTATTTCCAGACGACACCGTACGTGGTGGGGCCGGGAATCAAGACCGGCATGCCTATCCACTACGACAACCCCAAGGAGGTCGGCGCCGACAGGATCGTCAACGCCATCGCCGGGTTCGAGAAGTACCATCAGGCGCTGATCATCGTCGATTTCGGCACCGCGACCACCTTCGACTACGTCAACAAGAAGGGGGAATACTGCGGCGGCGCCATCGCCCCCGGCCTCATGATCTCGATGGAGGCGCTCTTCCAGAAGGCGAGCAAGCTTCCCCGTGTCGACATCGCGCGGCCGGTCAGTATCATCGCCAAGAACACCGTCAACTCCATGCAGGCCGGGATCTTCTTCGGCTATGTGGGGCTGGTCGACGGCATCGTCCAGCGGATGAAGGCCGAAGGGAAGGAAAACGTGAAGGTCATCGCCACCGGCGGGCTGGCCTCCTTGATCGCGCCGGAGTCAACGACCATCGAGGCGGTTGACGAGTTCCTGACCCTCGAG
The DNA here is from genome assembly GCF_056994735.1 of Geomonas sp. Classification (NCBI taxonomy): domain Bacteria; kingdom Pseudomonadati; phylum Thermodesulfobacteriota; class Desulfuromonadia; order Geobacterales; family Geobacteraceae; genus Geomonas; species Geomonas sp. The sequence goes on along the minus strand of NZ_JBXKJL010000433.1, from coordinate 2,391 downwards.
GGGCTGAGGATCATCTACCAGAGGAATAAGTAGTCGGGGTTAAGATCGGCTGTCCCGGTCTTAAATCAGGTTTGCGTGATTCCGTTCGTGCCGGGCCTGTCGAAGCACGAAAAGCGGTAGCAGTAGAAAGTGCGCCCTTCGACAAGCTCAGGGCGAACGGGGTGCGCTCCCTTCGACGAGCTCAGGGCGAACGGGGTGTGCGCCTTCGACGAGCTCGGGGCGAACGGCAAGCTGCAAAAAATTTAATAGACGGAAGGGGGTAGTCGCAGGAGAAAAGTCCAAAGAGCATGGCATAGGCAGGTGAGGTTTTAGTTTTCATTCGCTTTACTCAGTCGGGTTTCGTTTCAGAGGGGTCATTCAACTGATTCTTATTCTAACGGAGGGGACTATGGGAAGGTATGAAACCGCTAAACTGCGCAACCTTGGCATTGTAGCTCACGGTGGCGCCGGGAAAACCTCGCTCGCCGAGGCCATTCTCTTCAACACGGGCATGATCGACCGGTTGGGCCGCGTGGATGACGGCAGCTCCACGATGGACTTCGAACCGGAGGAGATCAAGAGGCGCATCTCCATCACCTCCGCCCTCGACCACTGCGACTGGAAGGACTGCTCCATCCACATCGTCGACACCCCGGGCTACGGCAACTTCATCGCCGATACCCGCGCCTGCATGCGGGCCCTCGACTGCGCGGTGGTCATCCTCTCCGCCATCTCCGGCGTCAAGGTCCAGACCGAGGAGGTCTGGAAATGGGCCAACGAGTTCGAGATCCCTCGCATCGCCTTCGTCAACAAGATGGACCGGGAAAGGGCCAACTTCTTCCGTGCCATCGACGACATGGAGAAGGCCCTCGGGGCCCGCGGGGTGGCCATCCAGGTCCCGATGGGGGCCGAGGAAAACTTCGAAGGGGTCATCGACCTGATCCGGATGAAGGCCTTGCGCTATGACGACGACCTCTCCGGCAAGTTCAAAGAGGAGGAGATCCCCAAGGAGTATCTCGACGAGGCCAAACGGCTGCGGGACATGATGGTGGAGACGGTGGCCGAGGCGTACGACGCCCTGACCGAGAAGTTCCTGGAAGCCGGGGAGTTGAGCGAGGAGGAGATCCTCGACGGGTTGAGGATAGGCACTCTCAGGAGTACCTTCACCCCCGTCCTTTGCGGTTCCGCCGTCATGAACATCGGAGTGGCACAGCTCCTCGATGCGGTCTGCGCCTACCTGCCGTCACCGCTGGACAGGACCAAGGCGGTCGGGATGGATCCCAAGGCCGAGCAGGTCGTGGAGCGCGCCCCCTCGGAGAGCGAGCCCTTCTCCGCCCTGGTCTTCAAGACCACCTCGGACCCCTACACCGGCAAGATCACCATCTTCCGGGTGTACTCCGGGGTGCTCAATTCCGACTCCGTGGTCTACAACTCCTCCAAGGGGGTGCAGGAACGGATCGGGCAGATCTTCGAGCTGGAAGGAAAGAAGCAGCACCCGATCAAGCAGGCGGTGGCCGGCGACATCGTGGCGGTCACCAAGCTCAAGGAAACGGTCACCGGGGATACCCTGTGCGACGAGGCCAAGCCGATCCTGTACGAGCCTGCCAAGTCGCTGCAGCCTGTGATATCCTACGCCATCGAGCCGAAGACCAAGAACGACGAGGACAAGATCAACTCGGCGCTGCAGAGGATGATCGAGGAAGATCCTACCATCGAGGCTCACCGCGACCCGCAGACCAAGGAGTTCATCATCTCCGGGATGGGGCAGGTGCACCTCGAGGTCATCGTCGAAAAGCTCAAGCGGAAGTTCGGGGTTGATGTCATCCTCAAGACCCCGAAGGTTCCGTACCTGGAGACCATCCGCGGCAGCGCCAAGGTCCAGGGGAAATACAAGAAGCAGTCAGGCGGTCGCGGCCAGTACGGCGACTGCTGGATCGAACTCTCGCCTCTGCCGCGCGGCGAGGGGTACAAGTTTGAGGACAAGATCGTTGGCGGCGTGATCCCGCGGCAGTACATCCCCGCAGTCGACAAGGGTATCCAGGATGCGGCCAAGGAGGGTTTCCTGGCCGGCAACCAGGTGGTCGACTTCAAGGTCGCGCTCTACGACGGCTCCTTCCACACGGTCGACTCGTCCGAGATGGCCTTCAAGGTGGCGGGATCCCTGGCCTTCAAGAAGGCGATGGAACTCTGCAAGCCGGTGCTGCTGGAGCCGATCCTCAACATGAAGATCACCGTCCCCGACGAGAACATGGGCGACGTGATCGGGGACCTCAACTCGCGGCGCGGCAAGGTCGTCGGCGTCGAGCCCAAGGCCAACTCGCAGATCATCAGGACGGTGGTCCCGATGTCGGAGGTGCTGACCTACTCCAACGACCTCCGTTCCATGACCAGCGACCGCGGCATGTTCACCTC
>NZ_JBXKJL010000432.1:0-1065 GCF_056994735.1 Geomonas sp. | reverse complement strand
AGGAGGGACCGCCATGGGGAAGAGGAAGTTTGAGAGGACGAAGCCGCACGTAAACGTTGGGACGATTGGGCACATTGATCATGGGAAGACGACGTTGACGAGTGCGATCACGAAGCATTTGGCGAAGCGAGGCCTGGCGGAGTACGTTCCGTTTGATCAGATAGACAAGGCGCCGGAGGAGAAGGAGCGAGGGATCACGATAGCGACGGCGCATGTGGAATATGAGACGGGCAAGCGTCACTATGCGCACGTGGACTGTCCTGGTCATGCGGACTACATCAAGAACATGATCACGGGTGCGGCGCAGATGGACGGGGCGATTTTGGTGGTAGCGGCAGATGACGGGCCGATGCCGCAGACGCGGGAGCACATTTTGTTGGCCCGTCAGGTTGGGGTGCCGTACATTGTGGTATTTTTGAACAAAGTTGACATGGTTGATGATGCGGAGTTGATTGAGCTGGTGGAGTTGGAGTTGAGGGAGTTGTTGTCGAAGTATGGGTTTCCTGGGGATGAGACGCCGATAGTTCGGGGCAGTGCGTTGAAGGCGTTGGAGAGTGACGATCCTGGGAGTGGGGAGGCGCGGTGTATTTTTGAGTTAATGGATGCGGTGGACCAGTATGTACCGGAGCCGGTGCGCGAGGTGGACAAGCCGTTTTTGCTGCCGGTTGAGGATGTATTCAGCATATCTGGGCGTGGGACGGTGGTGACGGGCCGGGTAGAGCGAGGGATTGTGAGGGTTGGCGATGAGGTAGAGATTGTGGGGATTCGGCCGACGGTGAAGACGGTGTGCACCGGGGTGGAGATGTTTCGCAAGACTCTGGATCAGGGTCAGGCTGGGGACAATATTGGGGTACTGCTGCGGGGGATCAAGCGGGAGGAAGTTGAGCGTGGTCAGGTAGTGGCGAAGACGGGGTCGATCACGCCGCACACGCATTTTCGGGCAGAGACGTATGTATTGAAGAAGGAGGAGGGAGGGCGGCACACGCCGTTTTTCAATGGGTATCGGCCGCAGTTTTATTTTCGGACGACGGATGTGACGGGGGTGGTGACGCTGCCCGAGGGAGT
>NZ_JBXKJL010000431.1:0-15044 GCF_056994735.1 Geomonas sp. | reverse complement strand
AGAAGCCCTTGCCCTCCTGCTGACCGACCTCTATCCCGAGAACGAAAAGGAGATTGTTGAAAAAGTTGTCGCTGGGCTTAAGGAGCAGGCCTACGTCGGTGAGTGGCATCACCGGAAGGCCGACGGGGCGATCATCTCGATCGTTGCGAGGTCGCACGACATCGATTACTGGGGACAGGATGCCCGTATTGTCGTCCTCTCCGATGTGACGGCGATGAAGTTGATGGAGGCGGAGCTTCGAAACGTCAACGAAACTCTTGACCGGAAAGTGCGCGAGCGGACGGCCGAACTCGAGCGGAAGAACGTCGAACTTGAGGCCGCCAACCGCGCCAAGTCGGTCTTCCTGGCCAACATGAGCCACGAAATCCGAACGCCGCTCAACGCAATCCTGGGATTCAGCCAGATCGTACTGCACGATCCGAACCTGTCGCCGGAGAGCCGGCACAACCTCCAAACCGTCAGTCGTTCGGGGGAGCATCTGCTGACCCTGATCAACGAAGTGCTCGACATGGCCAAGATCGAATCGGGGCGCACGGTCCTGGAACTGGCACCTTTTGACCTGCCGGGCCTCTTCGCGGATGTGACCGACATGTTTACTCCCCGCGCCGAGGCAAAGGATCTGCACCTTAAGCGCGAGTTGCATCAGGGCATGCTGCGCTATGTGGAGGGGGATGCCGGCAAACTGCGCCAGATAATCATCAACCTCCTTGGGAACGCCCTCAAGTTCACCGAGAAGGGGGGGATCTTCCTGCGGGCCACTACCTGTCAGCGGGATGACCGCACCTGGCTCGAGGTGGAGGTCGAGGACACCGGCCCCGGTATCGCGCCGGAGGACCTGCAGCGCGTCTTTGATGCCTTCGAGCAGTCCGAGATCGGCAAAAGATCCCAAAGCGGCACAGGGCTGGGGCTCTCCATCAGCCGTGAATACGCCCGGTTCATGGGCGGGGATTTGACCGTAACGAGTGAGCCGGGCCATGGCTCCTCTTTCCACCTTGCCCTGCCGATCAACGAGGCGGCGCACCCCCCTGAGGAGCCATCCGTGGGGCGCAAGCGCCGCATAGTGCGGCTCAAGCCGGGGCAGCATCCCTGGCGGGTGCTGGTGGTGGACGACCGCGACACCAACCGGGAGATTCTGGTGAAGATGCTTGCCCCGCTGGGGTTCACCATGATCGAGGCGCAAGACGGACAGGCCGGCCTGGAGGCCTTTGTGGCCCAGGCTCCGCACCTGGTCCTGATGGACGTGGTCATGCCGGTCATGGACGGCCGCGAGGCGATCAGGCGCATCCGTGCCCTTCCCGAAGGACGGGGTGTGCCGATCATTGCCGTTTCGGCCAGCGTGTTCGAGGAACAGATGCGGGAGATCATCCAGGCCGGCGCCAGCGATTATCTGCGTAAACCTCTGAGGGAAGATGATTTGTTCGAAAAGGTAGCCCGTCTTCTCCCGGCCGAATTCGAGTACGAGGGTGGGGAGGCTCCTTCAACTTTGCCGGAGGGCGAGCCCCTGTCGGCGGAGGGGATGGCCGAAGCAATGGCGCTCTTGCCGGAAGCCGTACGCGCGGATTTACTCGGCGCAGCCAGGCAGTTGGACAAGGGACGTATCATGGCGGTGATCAATCGCCTGGATGGGAAGACGCCGGGCGTTGCCGACCGTATCCGCTCACTTGCGGAGGCCTATCGTTTTGACCTGTTGGAAGACGCGCTTGTGCAAGCACCATCTGTCAAGGGAGAAAAGGGATGACTTCTGATCGGTCCGGCGCCAATAACCGGACGGGGCGTCGATTTCATGGGGGCGTTCTCGCGATCGTGCTGACAGGTCTCTTCTTGACCGTCGTGCTGTTCTGGCTGGTCCGGGAGGCTGAACTCGACTCATTCCGCACCCGCCTGGAGAGCGATGCCTCCCAGCGGACCGAAACCATCATCAACAAGATAGATGACAGCCTGCTTGTTGTCACGGCGTTGCGCAACTATTTTGCGGCATCCGAACGGGTAACGCGCGAAGAATTCGCCACCTTCTCAAAACCTTTTCTGGAGGAGCGCGACGAGATCAAGGCCCTTTCCTGGGATCCCCTCATTCCCCGGGCCCAAAGGGGGGATTTTGAAGATCTCGGGGGTAAAGGCCTGGCCGAAGAGTTCTTCGTCTATGAGCGAGACAGTAAAGGAAACCGTCTTCCTGCGGGAAATCGGGATTTCTATTATCCGGTCTGGTATATCGAGCCCATGGGCGAAAACATGAAGGCGATCGGCTTTGACGTGGGATCGAATCCTATCAGGCTCGCGGCATTGGAGCGGGCAAGGGATACCGGCAAGGCGGCGGCTACCGAACGGATCACGCTGGTGCAAAGTGGTGAACCCAAGTACAGTGTGCTGGTGTTCAATCCGCTCTTCGCCAAAGGGCTCCCAGCCACGACCGTGGCGGAGCGGCGGACGGCACTTCAGGGTTTTACCGTGGCGGTTATCAACATCGAAAGACTCCTCTTTGCGGCGCTTGGCAAGTCCGGGGCGCTCGGCCTTCCCTTTGACCTGGTCGATCTTTCCGCTCCCAAGGAGCGGCAACTCCTCTATCACTGGCCCCCCCGGGTTACGGGGGGCGGCTCATGGCGGGCCCATCTCGTTCCGGAGGCTCCCGCTGTCATGAGGGAATTCTACTTTTGCGGGCGCGAATGGGGGGTGAACCTCACACCGAGCCGGGAGTACATGGCTCGGAACTATCCTTTTGCCTACTGGACTCTCCTCCCTGCGGGAGCGTTTTTGAGCCTGCTGCTGGGACTCTATTTCCATACCCTGTATGCAAAGCGACAGGAACTGGAGGTACAGGTCCTTGAGCGTACCGCGGAACTGCGGTCAAGCGAGAAGGACCTCCGGGAGATGAATGTCCACCTGGAGGAGCGGGTCATCGACCGGACCAAGCAACTGGAAGCGGCCATGCAGGCGCTCTCCCTCTCCAAGGAGCAGGCAGAGGCGGCTAACCGGGCCAAGAGCATCTTTCTTGCCAACATGAGCCATGAGATCCGTACTCCCTTGAACGCGATCCTCGGCTTCAGCCAGATTGCCATGCGCGATCCGGCTCTTTCCCAGGAAAACCGGCATAACCTGCAGATTGTCAACCGCTCGGGAGAACAGCTCCTGGCCCTGATCAACGACGTGATCGAGGTGGCCAAGATCGGGGCGGGGCGTATCTCCCTGGAAAAAACCGCCTTTGACCTGCCGGCCCTGATTGCCCATGTGATCGAGGAGTTCATTCCCAAGGCCGCTGCCAGGAAGTTGCAGCTGATTCACGAATCTGATGGCGCCATGGCGCGCTACGTGACAGGGGATGCGGAAAAAATCGGTCATATCCTCGCCAACCTGATCGACAACGCCCTGAAATTCACCGAGGACGGGGGCGTTTCCCTGCGCAGCCGCACCACTTACCGTGACGGACAGGATTGGCTTGAGGTTGAGGTCGAGGACAGCGGGCAAGGCATAGCGCCCGAGGATATGGAGCGGATCTTCGATGCCTTCGAGCAGGCGGAGGGTGGCCAGATGAATCAGGGGGGGACCGGGCTGGGGCTGACCATCTGCCGGGAATACGCCCGCCTGATGGGTGGAGATCTGGGCGTCATCAGTGAACTCGGCCACGGTTCCTGTTTTCATCTGGCCATACCGGTCCTGAAGGCCACGGATGCCTCCCTCCCCCAATCTTCTGAGCCTCCGATCCGCATCATGCGGCTCAAGCCGGGCCAGCCTCCCTGCCGGATACTGGTGGTGGATGACCGCGATACCAACCGGGAAATCCTGGTAAAGATGCTCGCCCCGCTTGGGTGTATCATGATCGAGGCAGTTAACGGCCTGGCCGGGCTGGAGGCGTTCGTGGCCCAAAAACCGCACCTGGTGCTGATGGACGTGGTCATGCCGGTAATGGACGGGCGTGAAGCCACCCGCCGCATCCGCGCCCTTCCGGAGGGGGAACAGGTGCCCATCATCGCCGTGTCGGCCTCCGTGTTGGAGGATCAGTTCCAGGAGGTCATGGCGGCGGGCGCCAGCGACTTCCTGCGCAAGCCGCTGCGGGAAGAGGAAGTGTATGCAAAGGTGGTGAAGTGCCTTCCCTTCGAGTTCGAGTATGCTGAAGAGGGGGAAGGAGAAACTGCCGTCACCGTGACGACTCCGGCCGAACTCGCCCATGAGCTTGCCCAGCTGCCGCAGGAGCTGTGCGAAGAGTTGGTCACGGCTGCCAGGGGGCTCGACAAGACCGGCCTGCTGGAGTTGATGGCGCCTTTCGCGGAAAGTGCCCCGGGGGTGGCGGAGCGGTTGCGGACCCTTGCCGACAGCTATCGCTTCGACCTGATAGAGGAGATGTTCGGGCAAAGGCAGCCGGCTCCGGAGCCGGAGGGAGAGCACCATGACTGAAAGCAAGGGAACGGTTCTCATTGTGGACGATACCCCGGCGAATCTCCAGTTGCTCGAGTCGATCCTCCAGGAACAAGGTTACGCCGTGCGCGCCGCCATCAGCGGCCAGATGGCGCTCAAGGCGGTGCGGATTCAGGCGCCGGACCTCGTCCTTCTCGATATCAACATGCCGGAAATGAATGGTTTCGAGGTCTGCCATGCGCTCAAAGCCGACCCGGCCAGCGTGAGCATTCCGGTCATTTTCGTATCGGCCGCCGTGGATACCGCCGACAAGCTGCGCGCCTTCGAAGAGGGGGGGGTGGACTACGTCACCAAACCTTTCCAGCCGCTGGAGGTGCTGGCCCGCGTGGCGACCCACCTGGAGCTGAAACGTCACCGGGTGAATCTTGAGGAGATGGTCCAGGAGAGGACCCGGGAGTTGCTCCTCACCCGGGATGCCGTCATTTACGGCCTCGGCATCCTGGCTGAATACCGGGATCCGGAAACCGGGTTGCACATCAAGCGCACCCAGCTCTATGTGAAGCTCCTGGCGGAGCAGCTGAAACATCATCCGCGTTTTCAGGGGTATTTCGACGATACGACCATCCTCCTGCTGTACCACTCCGCGCCACTGCACGATATCGGCAAGGTCGGTGTCCCGGACCATATCCTGCTCAAGCCGGGACCGCTCACGGAGCCCGAATTCGAGCAGATGAAGCGGCACACCACCTACGGGCGTGAGGTCATCGACCGCATCACGGCCGGTATGCATATCGACACGGCGTCGTCATTTCTGAGGCTTGCGGGCGAATGTGCCTACAGCCACCACGAGTGGTGGGACGGCAGGGGCTATTACGGCATGCGGGGTGAAGAGATCCCCCCTGCCGGGCGCCTGATGGCGCTGGCCGATGTCTACGATGCATTGACCAGCGAGCGGGTCTATAAACCGGCATTCAGTCATGAGCGCACCCTGGAGATCATCACCGCGGGAGACGGCCGGACCGGTCCCGAGCAGTTCGACCCCGCCGTACTGCAGGCTTTTGTCGAGTTGAAGGATACCTTCGCAAAGATATCGAATGCCTATAGAGACGAGGATGTGCGGTCGCAAAGCGGAGAACCCCATGGCTGAAATCAGAGGAACGATCCTGGTCGTCGATGATAACCCGGCCAATCTTCAGCTTCTTGAATCGATCCTCCAGGAAAGGGGGTACACGGTGCGCGCCGCCATCAGCGGCGAGATGGCGCTCAAGGCGGTTCGGCATCAGCCGCCCGATATCATCCTGCTCGATATCAACATGCCGTCCATGAACGGTTACGAGGTCTGCCGCGCACTCAAGTCCGACCCGCTCTCGGCCGGGATCCCGGTGATCTTCGTATCGGCGGCAGTCGATACGGCGGACAAACTGCGGGCCTTTGAAGAGGGGGGGGTGGACTACGTGACCAAGCCCTTTCAGCCGCTGGAGGTGCTGGCGCGGGTGGAGACCCATCTCGCCCTGTCCCGTGTCCGCAGTGAGCTGGAGGGTAAAAACAGGGAGCTTGAAAAGGCCATGCGCGATCTCAGGCTGGCCCAGACGCAGCTCGTGCAGTCCGAAAAGATGGCTGCCCTGGGCCTGTTGACTGCCGGAATCGCCCATGAGCTCAACAACCCCCTCAATTTCATCGCCGCCAGCGTCCAGGCGCTGAAAAAAACCGTGGCGCCGGTCGACGAGCTGATGGCCCTTTGCCAGCAACTGCCGCAGGCGCCCGTGTCCGATGTCGTCGAACGCATTGCCGGCTGGAGCAGTGAACATCAGCCCGCCGAACTGCGCGAGACCATGAACGAGCTGGTGGATAACGCCTGCTTGGGCGCCAACCGGGCCGCCGAGATCGTCACCGGGCTGCGGGTCTTCTCCCGCCTGGACGAGGCCGAGAAGAAGAGCGCCAACCTGCATGAATGCCTCGATGCGGCCCTGATGCTCCTGCACAGCCGCTACCGGGATCGGATCGGCATCGAGCGGCGCTACGGCGAGCTACCCCCTTGGCTGTGCCAGCCGGGCAAGCTCAACCAGGTCTTCCTGAATCTGCTCGCCAACGCGGTCGATGCGATCTTCGCCAAGCCCGGGCCGGGAGCCGACGAGGTCATCCGTGTCGCCACCCGCCTGGAAGAGCGCCAGGGCCGCATTTGCGCGGTGGTGGAGATCTCCGATACGGGAACCGGGATGACGGAGGAGGTGAAGGCGCGCCTGTTTCAGCCCTTTTTCACCACCAAGGAGGTGGGCAAGGGGGTCGGCCTGGGGCTGGCCATTGCCCACGGCATCGTCCGCGACCATGGCGGCAGCATCGAGGTGGAGAGCGAAGCGGGCCACGGCAGCCTGTTTCGGGTGGTGCTGCCGCAGGTCGACGCATGATCGAGGATACCAAAGTGAGCAAGGAACTAGCGGACAGCAGACCGAAACTCCTCTATGTGGATGACGAGCGCGCCAACCTGGTGGCATTCCGCGCCCTTTTGCGCGACACCTACGATGTGCTGATCACGGAAAAAGCGGACGAGGCGTTCCAGTTCCTGGCGCGTTACGATATCCCCCTGATCGTCGCCGACCAGCGTATGCCCGGTATGACCGGGACGGAATTGCTGGAAAAAGTGGCGGTTGAATATCCCGATACCGCACGCATGATCCTGACCGGCTATTCCGACATCGATGCGGTGATCACCGCCATAAATCGCAGCAGGATCTACTACTATTTCAAAAAACCGTGGAACGAGACGGAGGTCCGCCTGACCCTGGCCAATGCGCTTGAATCGATCTTGATGCGCCGTCAATTGGTCGAAAGCGAGCGCCGCTTCCGGGGCACCTTTGAACAGGCGGGGCTCGGTATCGCGCATCTTGAATTGAAGGGTCTGATCTTGCGGGCGAATGTCCCCTTGCAGGATTTCCTCGGAGTGGCGGAAGCCGAACTGGTGGGGAAACCTCTGGAAAGATGGTTCACCCGGTTCGACGCGGAGGAAGTGATACGGATCGCCGGCGGGCAGGGGGGCACCGTGGTGCGGGAAGCCTCCGTGTCGACACCGCACGGGGAGCGCTGGAGCCGCCTCACCTCGTCCGTTTCGCTCGACGGCAAGGGACATCCCGACTATCTGATCGCTCTCGTGGACGACCTCACCGAACGCAGGGAGGCCGAGGATGCGCTGCACCTGGCAAAGGAGGCCGCCGAGGTGGCCAACCGGGCCAAGAGCCAGTTCCTTGCCAACATGAGCCACGAACTGCGCACACCGATGACCGGCGTCCTCGGCATGCTCGATCTCGCCCTGGTCGGCAACCTCGAAGCGGAGCAGCGGGAATTTATCGAAACAGCCCGAACCTCGGCCCGTTCCCTGCTCCGTATCCTCAACGACATCCTTGATCTGTCAAAAATCGAGATGGGCAAGCTCACGATAGAAGAAAAACCTTTCTCTATACGGGAGTGCGTGGAAGGTACGTACAACATCCTTGTTTCCGTCACGAAGAACAAGGGACTCGATTTCCGTTTCACGGTTTCAGACGATGTGCCGCAGACCCTGATCGGCGACCAGGCACGGCTCAGCCAGGTCCTGACGAACCTGGCCGGCAATGCGGTGAAGTTCACCAAAAAAGGAAAGGTGGAGATCCGGGTCTCCGCGGGCTGCAGCGCATCCGGCGGTAAGCGGAACTTTACCTTCACCGTTGACGATACGGGTATCGGCATTCCCGACGACAAGAAGGAACTCCTCTTTCGCCACTTCAGTCAGGTGGACGAATCGCATTCCCGCAGGTACGGCGGAACCGGCCTGGGGCTGGCCATCAGCAGGGAAATCGTGGAACGCATGGGAGGGGAAATCAGTTTCACGAGTGAAGAGGGGGTGGGAAGCACCTTCACTTTCACCATCCCCTTGGCAAAAGGCCCGGATGGGGGCGCCCCCTCCGCGGCCGAAACCCTGTCGACTGAAACTGCACCTTATGCCCCGGAGGAAGAAGGGGGTCGGCGTCTCCTTCTTGCCGAAGACGATGCGACCATCCGCGAATTTCTCGGACGGATGCTCAGGATGGAGAACTACGCTGTCGATTTCGCCGAAAACGGCAGGACTGCGGTCGAAATGTGGGAAAAGGGAGGATACGATCTGGTGCTGATGGATGTCCAGATGCCGGCGCTCAACGGCTTTGAGGCGACCAGAATCATCCGGGAGAAGGAGCGTGAACGAGGCATCCACACCCCCATAGTCGCCATGACGGCCTACGCCTCCGAGGAGGACAAGCAACAATGTCTTGCCGCCGGCATGGATGCCTTTATCCCCAAACCGATCGACTTCGAGAAGAGTTTACAGGTGATAGGGGAAATCCTCAAAAACCGGCCAGGGGTTCAGGAGCAAGAGCCCCCTGAAGGTGAGTAGATAAAAGAAGGGCAGAAATATCGGCTGCCTACGTCAAACCAAAGTCTTTAAATGTGCCTGGAAAACGAGGGGGGACTGCGGCGGCCCCAGCCGCCGCTTTTGGGCGGCGCCTTAGACAAAGAGCGGAACGCTGGCACCCAGCCCATGGACTACGCTGGTAAAGGCATCCCTGTTTTCCAGCTTGGCGGCGCCGAACCGCTCTTCGAAAAGGTTCCGGATAAACGGGATTCGCGAGGTTCCTCCGGTGAGGAAGACGGTATCGATCTTCCCGTGCGTGACCCCGGATCTGGCGATGACTTCATCGATGCAGTGGGCAATTTGACCGACATTGTTGGCGTTGATCGCTTCGAACTCTTCCTTGCTTATCTCTTCGTTGATCGTGAGATCCCTTTCCTTGAAGGCGACTTCCGTCAAGTCAACCTGCGACAGTTCACACTTAGCTTTCTCGATGCATCGGAAGAGGAAGAAGCCGTAGTTGTCACTGATCAGGTGCTCCAGGTTCTCGATGGACTTCCTGTCAGTGGCCGCATTCTTGATGAGCCTGATCTGTTCCCTGGTCTTCCTCGCCCTGAGCAGCGGAATCCTGTGCCACTGGCAGAGGGTGTATATGATGCTGTGCGGGATGTCGAACAGTTCGTCCTTCCCCATCCCCTTGTATTTGACCCCGCGGCCGAAATACTTGGCGATCTTTTCCCACATGATCTGCGAATCGAACTTGTCACCGGCGGTGTAGACGCCCCCCAGAGAGAGGACGTCGCTGCGCCGGTCCGACCGGGCGAAGTCGCCGCCTTTGACCTTTATCACCGTGAAATCGGAAGTGCCTCCGCCGAAGTCACCGATCAAGACCACCTTTTCAGCACCTGCAGCGAGTGATTCCTCGTAGGAAAGCGCCGCTGCCACCGGCTCGAACTGGAAGAATATATTCCTGAAACCGGCCTTCTGCGCCGCCTTCTCGAGCCGGCTCTGCGCCAGGGCATCCTTCTCGGGATCCTCCGAAAAGACTACCGGACGTCCCAGGACCACGGTGTCCACGGTGCAGCCGACCAGCGCTTCGCCCTTCGCCTTGATCTTCCGGAGGATGATGGCGACCAGATCCTCTATCAGATACTTTTTGCCGAAGACCTCTGTCCCCTCGAAACTCCTGTTCGGCAAGAAGTTCTTTATGGACTGCATGAACCGCCCGGCTGCGCCTTCGTTGACGTAGTTGTTGATGGCCTCCTGCCCCGCAAAGATCTCATCGTCCTCGTTGAAGTAGAGGACCGAGCGCATGAGCGAGGCGTTGCCGTTGAATTCATCGATGTTGGCGATTTCGACCTTGCCGTTTCTGTAAATGGAAAGAGCCGAGTTGGTGGTGCCGAAGTCTATACCGAATACTATCTGCATGATACTCCTGAATAAAAACAGCAAGGGCGGGTGTCAAGACACCCGCCCCTGCCAAGGGAAGTGAAAGTGATGCGTCACGGATTTGAGCGTTGTTGCCAGCTACATTAGGAAATGCCAAGCAGGTGGTGTGGCGAAGGATGATCCGGTGCTGAGGGATACGTTCTGTTTAGCAGAAAGGGGAGGGGCGATGCAAGCTCTTATATCCGGCGAAAGCTGTCGAGTTGCCTCAAGCTCTCCTGCAAAGCCTCACCCCCAGGCAAATCGCGGGGCGCTACTGCCCCCCCCCCTGCCTTTCGGTCCTCCGCTGGTATAACCGTTCCGCATACCTCGATATACAAATCTGTATGAACCATCCCCGTGCGGGACGAGTATAATCACAGATGAAACGGAGTCGCCGCAGAGAAGCCCTCTCCTTAAAAACGCTTCAGGGCGACGGCCGAATCACTGGCAGCTATTCCGGAAAGAAAGGAGATCGCAATCATGGCAACGAATATAGGAAAAGGCGGACCAAGTTCGCGGCTGTTAACTCCACAGAATTCGATGGTGCTCCTCATAGACCACCAGCCCCAGATGGCGTTTGCATCACATTCCATTGACGTGCAACTCCTGGTCAACAACGTAACCGGCCTGGCTAAATCCGCCAGGATCTTCAACGTGCCGACTGTCCTTACCACCGTCGCCGCGAAGAGCTTCAGCGGCCCCATATTTTCAAATGTCCAGGAGGTCTTCCCCGAGTACAACCCTATCGATCGGACGACCATGAATTCATGGGAAGATCCGAAGGTTGTGGAAGCAGTCAGGCAGACGGATCGAAGGAAACTGGTGATGGCCGCCCTTTGGACCGAGGTCTGCCTGGCGACGGCGGCACTTTCCGCTCTCGATGACGGTTTCGAGGTCTACATCGTTACCGACGCCTCGGCCGGGGTCACCGTCGAGGCACATGAAATGGCCGTACAGAGAATGATCCAAGCCGGTGCGGTGCCGGTAACGTGGTTGCAGGTGCTGCTCGAGTGGCAGCGCGACTGGGCTCGCCAGGAAACCTACAATGCCGTGATGAGCGTGGCGAAAGAGCACGCGGGCGGCTACGGTCTGGGTATCAACTACGCCAAGGCGATGCTTGGAGAACATGCCAGCGAAGCACAGAAGGAATTGGGGAAATAGCCACGGTATCCAGTAGCTGACCGGAAAGGGGGCAGCGAAATCTCGCCCCCTTTGCATTGATCGGGTGCTAAATGAGCGACAACTCGAAACCCCGGTGCTCCGAGCAGGTTGCGGTGCTGACGCTTCGTACTGCGAAACCGGGGCTCGAACAGCAATTCGAATCCGCATTGCACGATTTCATCGCGGCGTCTTTTGAGACCGAGGGGCAACTGGGGGTGCATGTTGTCCGACCTGCCGCGGGAAGCCCCTCCCGTGAATATGGGATCGTGCGCAGATTCAGCAACGCGGAGGCTCGCGACCGTTTTTACCAGTCAGCAATTTTCAAGCAGTGGGAGCAAAAGATTGCGAAGTTGACGGAAGGCGGGCCGGTGCGCCAGGAGTTGACGGGACTTGAAGCCTGGTTCTCTCTCCCCGGGCGAGCGGGGGCGACTCAACCGCCTCGTTGGAAGATGGCTATCGTTACTGCATTGGGAGTTTGGCCGGTGAGTATGTTGGTGCCCTGGCTGTTGCACCCGGTGGTGGGGACCTTCCACCCTTGGCTGCAGTCCTTGTGCATGGCAGTGGGGATCGTAATCATATTGACGTGGGCAGTCATGCCGGCGCTGGTGAAGATCCTGAGGTCGTGGCTGCACTAGCAACACGGGAGGAAATCCCATGAGCATACCTGAATTGATTATCCACAACGGGAAGATTTCAACGCTAGACGAGACTAATCCGGAAGTAACTGCCGTCGCCATGACTGGCGGACGGATCACCGCAGTTGGCGGCGAGGAACTCATCAACAGTGGCAGTGACACGACGAAAAGGATCGATCTGAAAGGTCGCCGTGTCATCCCCGGTCTCAACGATTCCCACATTCATGTCATCCGGGGCGGGCTCAATTACAACATGGAGCTTCGTTGGGACGGCGTGCCCTCACTGGCTGATGCACTCGCCATGTTGCGGGAGCAGGCCAGACGCACGCCTTCTCCTCAGTGGGTACGGGTTATCGGTGGCTGGACGGAGTTCCAGTTCGCCGAGCGTCGCATGCCGACTCTTGAAGAAATCAACGCGGCGGCACCCGATACGCCGGTCTTCGTCCTGCACCTGTATGACCGGGCCATCGTGAACCGCGCAGCGCTGCGGGTCATGGGGTATGACCGGGAGACGCCGAACCCGCCCGGAGCGGAGATTCAGCGGGACAAAACGGGAAACCCGACCGGCCTCCTGATAGCCAAGCCGAACGCCATGCTCCTCTACGCCAGCCTGGCTAAGGGCCCCACACTCCCCTTCGAAGACCAGGTTAACTCAACCCGCCACTTCATGCGCGAACTGAACCGGCTCGGGCTGACCAGCGCCATCGACGCAGGTGGCGGGTTCCAGAACTATCCCGACGACTACAAGGTGATCGAGGAATTGGCAGCCAACGGTGAGCTTACCCTGCGCATCGCGTACAACCTGTTCACTCAGCACCCGAAGGGCGAACGCGACGATTTCGCTAAGTGGCTGCAGATGACCTCGCCAGGCAAGGGAAACGACTTCTTCCGCATGAATGGAGCAGGGGAGATGCTGGTCTTCTCTGCTGCCGATTTCGAGGATTTCCTCGAGCCGCGGCCGGACCTGGTGCCGGTTATGGAGCGGGAGCTTTCTCAGGTTATCAGCCTGCTGGTTGAGAACCGCTGGCCCTTCCGTCTTCATGCAACCTATGACGAATCCATCTCCCGATTCCTCGATGTCTTCGAAGGTGTCAACCGCGCCATTCCCTTCGATGGCCTGCGCTGGTTCTTCGACCACGCGGAGACGATCACCCCGGGAAACCTGGAGCGGGTGAAAGCCCTGGGCGGCGGCATTGCCATTCAGGACCGGATGGCCTTCCAGGGGGAATACTTCAGGGAGATGTACGGCAAGGAGGCTACCGAGCACTCTCCACCCTTCAAAAGGATAATGGAGATGGGGATTCCCATCGGTGTCGGTACCGATGCGACCAGGGTGGCCAGTTACAACCCGTGGGTCTCGCTGTACTGGCTCGTCGCCGGCCGGACCGTCGGCGGATTGCGGCTTTACCCTGAGGACAACTGTCTCGACCGGCTCACTGCGCTGCGCTTGTACACCGTCGGAAGCTCCTGGTTCTCCGGAGAGGAGGGGAAGAAGGGAATGATCGTCCCGGGGCAACTCGCCGACCTGGCGGTCCTCTCGTCGGACTACCTTACCGTTCCGGAAGAGGAGATTCGCGGAATCGAGTCGGTGCTGACGGTGGTGGGCGGGAACATCGTCTACGCGGGGGGAGCGTTCGGCGGCCTGGCACCGCCACCTCTGCCGGTAACTCCTGACTGGTCGCCGGTTGGCCGGTATGGCGGTTACCACAGTGCCTCAACGACTGGAACCCTTGCCCATTCGGAATGCGCCTGCCACAGCCACAGGCGGGTATGGTCACCGAAGGACTCCAGGCTGTGGGGGATCGGCTGCGACTGCTTCGCTTTCTGAACGAGGGAGGTGAAATGATCAGGTCATGCCTGCTGACAGTGGCCGCTTGTGGTGTGATGATGCTGTGCGGCAGCGGGGCGGAAGGTCAGGATTCGAAGCCTTCCGCCCCGAAGTATCTGCTAAACCGTGCGGATGAGGATTACACCTTTTTGCATGACAAAAACAGGCGCACGGATTTTTGGGATCCGGTGAAGTACCTCCCGTTCAACGATTTGGGGAACTGGTATCTCTCCTTCGGTGGCGAAGCACGGGAACGGTACGAGTACTTCAACAATTTCAACTGGGGATCCGGGCCGCAGGATGACGATGGCTACTTCCTCCAGCGCTACTTTCTTCATGGCGATCTGCATCTCGGAGATAATGCCCGCCTCTTCAGCCAGTTCCAGAGCAGCCTGGAGAACGGTCGCCGCGGAGGGCCGCGTCCCACCGATAAGGATGAACTCGATCTGCACCAGGCCTTTCTCGACCTGAAGCTCGGGGGCGGGGAGGGTGACAGCATTACCCTGCGGTCGGGACGACAGGAACTCTCTTATGGCTCCCAGCGTCTCGTCTCAGTCCGGGAAGGCCCCAATGTTCGCCAGAGCTTCGACGGCTTTCGGGCGATGTACCGTAACGATGAGTTAAAGGTCGATGCCTTTGCCACGAAGCCGGTGCAGACCAAGCGCTACGTCTTTGATGACGGGCCTGATAATAGTCAGGCTCTGTGGGGAGCATACTCGGTATTCCCCCTGCCGCTCCTGTCTCAAGGCAACCTGGACTTTTACTACCTGGGGGCGTATCGCGGCCACATCAGGTTCGACCAGGGATCTGCCCATGAAACGCGGCACTCCATCGGGACACGGATATGGCGGGAGGAAAAACCGGTCGATTATAATTTAGAGCTCGTCTACCAGTGGGGAAGTTTCGGAAACGCAGCCATCCGGGCCTGGACCGCCGCTTCGGACACAGGATACACGAGCGAGGATCTGCCTCTCCGTCCGCGCTTCGGAGTCAGGGCGGATATCGCCAGCGGCGATAAAGATCCCAACAGTCCCGAGCTCCAGACCTTCGACCCCCTCTTCCCCAAAGGTGCGTATTTCAGCGAAAACGGGCTCATCGGGCCGGCCAACTTTATCAACGTCAACCCCTCCCTCGAGTTACATTTCCACAACCATCTCACTGTCACGGTCAACTGGGATTTCTTCTGGCGGGAAAGTACGCACGATGGGATCTACAACAATGCAGTCGCCCTGGTCAGGTCCGGCAGGAACAGCAATGCTCGATACATAGGGAGTCAGCCGCAGGGAGT
>NZ_JBXKJL010000430.1:0-41669 GCF_056994735.1 Geomonas sp. | reverse complement strand
CTTCCGCGCCGCCTTTTCTGTTGAGACCTTCTCACTTATATGGTACCTTACACTGTTTTTACATCCCTTTATCCAGATCCAAGGAGATTCAATAGATGTTTGGAGCGCTAATAAAGAAGTTTGTCGGGAGTAAGAACGAGCGGGAACTGAAGCGCATGTGGCCCGTCGTAGAACGCATAAATCAGTTGGAAAGCGGGATGGTCAACCTTTCCGACGACGCCCTCAGAGGGAAGACCGCCGAATTCAAGGAGCGCTACGGCCGCGGCGAAAGCCTCGACGCCATCCTTCCGGAGGCCTTCGCCGTCTGCCGCGAGGCGGGTAAAAGGGTCCTCGGCATGCGCCACTTCGATGTCCAGTTGATCGGCGGCATGGTCCTCCATTCCGGCAAGATCGCCGAGATGAAGACGGGCGAAGGCAAGACCCTGGTGGCGACCCTCCCGTCGTACCTCAACGGCATCAGCGGCAAGGGCGTACACGTTGTTACCGTCAACGACTACCTCGCCAAGCGCGACTCCGACTGGATGGGACGCATTCATAAATTCCTCGGCCTCTCCGTGGGCGTCATCGTGCACGGCCTGGACGACAACGAGCGCCGGGAAGCCTATGCCGCCGACATCACCTACGGCACCAACAACGAGTTCGGGTTCGACTACCTGCGCGACAACATGAAGTTCGACCTCGCCGATTACGTGCAGCGTCCCTTCAACTTCGCGGTCGTCGACGAGGTCGACTCGATCCTGATCGACGAGGCCAGGACTCCGCTCATCATCTCCGGCCCCACCGAGGACTCGACCGACAAATACTACATCATCGACCGCATCATTCCGCTCCTCAACAAGGGCGAGGTCATCGAGGTCGAAGCCAATACCCTTTCCGGGAAACGTAAGACCTACACCGGCGACTACACCGTGGACGAGAAGTCCAAGCAGGCGACCCTCACCGAGGAGGGGGTGCTCAAGGTGGAGAAGCTCCTCAAGGTGGAAAACCTCTACGATCCCCGCAACATGGAGATCCTGCACCACACCCAGCAGGCCCTGCGCGCCCACGCCCTCTTCAAGCGGGACGTCGATTACGTGGTCCGTGACGACGAGGTCATCATCGTCGACGAGTTCACCGGCCGTCTCATGCCGGGGCGCCGCTGGTCCGACGGCCTGCACCAGGCCATCGAGGCCAAGGAAGGGGCCAAGATCGAGAACGAGAACCAGACCCTGGCCACCATCACCTTCCAGAACTACTTCCGCATGTACGAGAAGCTCTCCGGCATGACCGGTACCGCCGACACCGAGGCGGAAGAGTTCCACAAGATCTACAAGCTCGACGTGGTGGTCATCCCGACCAACCGTCCGCTTTTGCGCCCGGACTTCCCGGACGTCATCTACAAGACCGAGCGCGAGAAGTTCAACGCGGTCATCGAGGAGATCAAGGAGCTGCACGCCAAGGGGCAGCCGGTGCTGGTCGGCACCATCTCCATCGAAAAGTCCGAGCAGCTCTCCGAACTCCTCAAACGCCAGGGGATCCCGCACTTCGTCCTGAACGCCAAGCAGCATGACCGCGAGGCCGAGATCGTCGCCCAGGCGGGCCGCAAGGGGATGGTCACCATCGCCACCAACATGGCCGGCCGCGGTACCGACATCCTTCTCGGTGGCAATCCCGACGGCCTGGGCCGCCAGGATTTCAAGGGCACCCCGGAATCGAAGACCCAGGCTTTCATGGAAGCCTTCGAGAAGGCCACCGACAACGATGACTCCGAGGAGGAACTCCTGCAGATGGTCGAGCGGGATTTCAGCGGCCTCGACAAGGTGGTCGGCGACTACGTCAGGAATCACGACGAGTTCGACTTCGAGGAGGTGGAGGCGCTGGTCCTGGCCGAGTACCAGAAGCAGTTCGACGCCCTGGTGGATAGGTACAAGCCGGTCTGCCTGGCCGAGCACGACGAGGTGGTCGGACTTGGCGGCCTCCACATCCTGGGCACCGAGCGCCACGAATCCCGCCGTATCGACAACCAGCTGCGCGGTCGTTCCGGCCGCCAGGGTGACCCGGGCTCCTCGAGGTTCTACCTCTCGCTGGAGGACGACCTGCTGCGCATCTTCGGTTCCGAGCGAGTCTCCATGATCATGGACAAGCTGGGAATCGAGGAGGGCGAGGCCATCACGCACGGCCTCATCACCCGGGCCATCGAAAACGCCCAGAAGAAGGTCGAGGCGCACAACTTCGAGATCCGCAAGCACCTGATCGAGTACGATGACGTAATGAACAAGCAGCGCGAGGTTATCTACACCCAGCGTAAGGAGATCCTGGCCGGAAACGAGATCCGGGAGAGCTTCCTCGGCATGGTCGACGAAACCGTGGGGGATATCGTCGCGGCCTACGCCATCGACAAGGTGGCGGCGCGCGAGTGGGACTGGCAGGGGCTCACCGACACCGTCTTCAAGGTCTTCGGCTACCAGCTGGACCTCTCGACTGAGACCATCGAGAGGCTGACGCCGACCAACTTCGACGACTACCTCCGCGCCGAGGCGCGCCAGCGCTTCACCCAGAAGCTCGCGGACATCGGCGAAGAATACATGGATTACCTGATCAAGTACATCATGCTGCAGGTGATCGACACCCAGTGGAAGGACCACCTCCTCTCCATCGACCACCTGAAGGAAGGGATCGGCCTGCGAGGCTACGGCCAGAAGGATCCTAAGCAGGAGTACAAGAAGGAAGCCTACCAGCTCTTCATGGACATGATGGCCCGCACCAGGGAGGAAGTGGTAGAGAAGATCTCCTGGGTGCAGGTGGCCCGCGAGGAGGACATGGAGCAGTTCGAGGAGCCGCAGGCCGCGCCCCAGCGAATGACCTTCAACCTGGGCGACGAGCCGGCTGCGCAGGCACCGGCCAAGAGCGGCAAGAGCATCGGCAGAAACGAGCCCTGTCCCTGCGGCAGCGGCAAGAAGTACAAGAAGTGCTGCGGCAAATAGACAAGCAGGTCGAGATCGAGATTAAGACTGACCCGGCTGGGTTCAACTGGCCGAACAGGATGGCGAGCCGCGATTGTGGTAGAGTTGACAGGTTGTTACCCCGTCCTCTCTTAATCTCAACCTTCTTCCTAATCTAGAGGTTACAGATGACTCTGAAAGGTTTTCGCTTCTCCGCTGTGGAGGCGGCTATAAAGAAGCCGGGACGGCTTGACCTGGCCCTTATTTTCTCCGATACCCCGGCCAAGGTGGCCGCGGTCTTCACCACCAACAAGGTGCAGGCGGCACCGGTGCTGATTTCGCGCCAGCGGGTGAAAAACGGCAGCTGCCGCGGCCTGATCGTCAACAGCGGCAACGCCAATGCCTGCACCGGCGAGCAGGGGATGTCGGATGCCCTCGAGTGCGCCAGGCGCGCTGCTGAATCGTTGGGGCTCCCGGACGAGGACCTGCTGATCGCCTCCACCGGAGTGATCGGGCAGGCGCTCCCCATGGATCGCTTCCGGAAGGCCATCCAGCCGCTGGTCGATGGGCTGGCCGTCGGTACCCTGGAAGACGTCGCCGATGCCATCATGACCACCGACACCTTCGCCAAGCTGGAGCGGCGCCGCGGTGAGGCCGGTGGGAAACCGTACAGCATCGAGGGGATCGCCAAGGGCGCGGGGATGATCCAGCCCAACATGGCCACCATGCTCTCTTTCCTCGTTACCGACGCGGCGGTCGATGCGGCCTTGCTGCAGAAGGCCTTTGCCGAAGCGGTTGACGGGTCCTTCAACGCCATCACGATAGACGGGGATACCTCCACCAACGACACCGCCCTCATCATGGCTAACGGCGCCGCCGGGAACCCGGTCATCAAGGCCGGGACCCCTGAGGCTGCCGACTTCCTCTCTCTGCTGCACGATGTCCTGCTGTCCCTGGCCAAGAAGATCGTGCAGGACGGCGAGGGTGCCACCAAGTTCGTCGAGATCAGGGTGAAGGGGGCCGAAAGCAACGCCGACGCCAAGAAAGCCGCGCTCGCCGTCGCCAACTCCCTGCTGGTGAAGACGGCTTTCTTCGGACAGGACGCGAACTGGGGCAGGATCATCTGCGCCGTGGGCTATTCCGGCGCCAGCGTGAATCCCGACCTGGTCGAGATCCGTTTTGACGACGTGGTGATGGTCTCCGCCGGCGTCTTCACCGGTGGCAACGCCGAGGCAGCCGGAACGGAGGTCCTGAAGAAGAAGGAGTTCATGGTGAACATTGACCTCCATCTGGGCCAGGGCGAGGCCGCTGTCTACACCAGTGACCTCTCCTATGACTACGTCAAGATCAATGCCGACTACCGAACTTAAAGGCGTGAATGGTGAATGGTGAATGTACCGGCACTTGAACCGAAAGCGGTAAAGCGGTAATGAGATAGTATCTGTTGCAGTCGCTGATCAGAAGGTTAACCTCGATCTCAAACCTTAACCTTTGTCTGATTTTTCATTTCGTTGGAGGCATGATGACTTTCACGAGGCTTTTTGCCGCGGCTATTGCCGCGCTGTTCCTCGGGCTGGCCGGTTGGGCCCCTTGTGAGGCTAGCGACCTTAAAATCACTGAGATGGCGGTGACCACCAAGATCGTCAAGGGAAACCCCATCGATTCGGTCTGGCGCATCTCCTCTTCCTCGGTCAAGGCTCTCTACTGCTTCACCAGGATCTTGGCTCCCAAAGGTACAGACACCACCATCAAACACATCTGGTACCACAACGATGAGGTGGTGCTCGAGGACGAGATGCCGGTCAAAGGCTCCCACTGGCGCACCTACAGCAGAAAGGAAGTCGAGAAGGGACAGTCAGGCCAGTGGCGCTGCGAGGTCCAGGACAGCGAAGGTGAAGTGTTGAAGTCCGTCAGCTTCAAGATGAACTAGAGGCGTGAATGGTGAATGGTGAATGGCGTCTTCGCCACAATCATGCACATTATTCCTCGACAGTATCGCGAACAGTACCGAATGAAGAAGGCCTAGAGTAGAGCATTATGCAAAACCTTCGGTCGTGGTCAGCCATGACCATCCTCACAAGCCTTGTCTGTGCAGTCGTTCTCCTGCTGTCATCCACCTCTTTCGCAGCCGACACTGCCAAGATCGATGCCCTGGTTAACGACGCCATCAGCCGCAACCTCATTGCCGGTGGTGTCGTCCTCATCGGCAGCCACGATAAAATCCTCTTCGAACGGGCATACGGCCGGATCTCCCCGCTGCCGGACGCCCGCCCCATGACGGTCGACACCATCTTCGACGTCGCCTCCCTCACCAAAGTCATCGCCACCACCCCATCGATACTGAAACTCGCCGAGGAGGGAAGGCTTTCCCTGCTCGACCCCGTGGTGAAGTGGTTCCCGGAGTTTACCGGTCACGGCAAGGACTCCATCCTGGTTCTGAACCTCCTAACCCATACCTCCGGCCTTGACGACATTTCCCTCTCCAGCGACGACCCCCTCAGAAGCGCCATCCAGGGAGCGGCGTCGCAGCGGCTGAAAGGGGAGGTGGGGCATCGGTTCCGGTACGCCGATCTCAACTTCATCCTCCTTGCCGAGCTGGTCAGGAGGGCCACCGGCGCCGGCATCGACCTCTACGCCCAGGCTTCCTTCTACCGTCCCCTCGGCATGTCCGATACAGCCTTCCGGCCCGCCAACAAGGAGCGCTGCGCGATCACCATCTGCGATGAGCGCCTTCTGCAGGGGGAGGTGCAGGACACGCTGGCCCGGCAACTGGGCGGGGTGGCGGGGCACGCAGGCCTTTTCTCCACCGCCGGCGACCTTGCGAAGTTCTGCCGGATGATGCTGTGGGAGGGGAAGCTGGACGGGAAAAGAGTGCTCGCGGAAAGGACCGTGGACCAGATGACCGCCCCCTATTTCTCCCGCGGCGGCGGTGTCGTCCGTGGCCTTGGCTGGGACATCTCCTCTCCGTATTCGTCACCCCGCGGGGCCGGCTTCTCCAAGGTCTCCTTCGGGCATACCGGCTATTCGGGGTCGTCCATCTGGATCGATCCGGTGTCGGATACCTTCGTGATCCTGTTGACCGCGCGCCTGGAATACAAGAATGTGCACGAATTCAACAAGTTGAGAGGGGAGCTTTCCACCTTGGCTTCACGGCTGTTCTCCGTTCCACTGGATCTGCGGGAGATGGCGCATCTCAATGATGAGTGATTAATCAGAAGGGGCAAAAACCTTGACACCCTTTGACCTTTATGCTAGCTTTTTTTACCGTTTTTTTCTCTATCAGGCCGCATTCCGTGTCGGCAAATGACACCCTTTTTTTCCAGCCATAGACAACGATCTTCCAGCTCCTTTCTCACTGGGAGTCTTAGCACAGCACAAAAGCCTGCCGAGCAGGGTTCTAGTAGAGGGGGGATAGATGGGCAATAGACTGATCCTGGCCGATGACAGCATCACCATCCAGAAGGTCGTGGCGATCATCTTTGCCAACGAGGAGTTCGAGCTGACCGTCGTCGACAACGGCAATGCCGCCCTCGACAAGGCCCGCGAGATCCAGCCTGACCTGATGCTGGTGGATGCGCTGATGCCGGGAAAGACTGGCTACGAGGTATGCACGGAGATCCGCCGCGACCCGAAGCTGGGCTCGATCCCGCTGCTGCTCCTGATCGGCGCCTTCGAACCCCTCGACGAGGATAAGGCCCGCAGCTGCGGCGCCGACGCCACCATCACCAAGCCCTTCGAATCGCAGCAGCTGATCGAAAAGGTCAAGGAACTGCTGGAGGTTGGCAAGAGCAGGAAAGGTGCCCCCGCACCTGCCGCTGCGCCTCAGCCTGCCGCCTCGGCCGCGGAGGACGTCTGGGGCGACCTCACTTCGCTTGACACCATGACCTCCTTTGCCGAGCCCGCTCCGGGAAAACCGGCTCCGGCTGAGCCGGCTGCGACCCCTTCCTTTGACGAAGCCTTCGCCGAGCCGGCTCCGGCCGCGCCCTCCTTCGCTCCTCCCCAGGCCCCGCCCGCCGCGCCACAAGAGGAGATCCTGGAGGCGACCTACGAGGACGACCTGTGGGGGGCCTTCGAACTGGAAGAGCAGGCGGAGGCACCGACGGCAGCCCCTGAGGGGTTCGGGGTAATCGAACCTGAGGGCGAGTACGAGGCCGAGGAATTGTTCACCTTCGAGGAAGAGGGGGACGAGGTCGAGGAGACAGGACCGCCGCTCGAACTGGTCGCGGAGCCGGAGGCGCAGCCTTCCGCCGACGAACTCTTCTCCTTCGAAGAGGAACCGTTCGAGTTGACTTCAGAGCCGGCAACGGCACTGGAGCAGGAGGCCCTTCAGTTGCCGGAATATGAGCCCTTCTCATTCGAGGAGGACGTGCTTGAACCGGCTCCCGTGGAAGCTGCCCCCCAGGCCGCGCCGGCCCAACCGATTCCGTCCGTGGAACCCCAGGCGGTTCCTCTTGAATTCGCCGCGCCCACTCCTTTCGAGCAGCAAGCGGCACCCGCCTTCGCTCCCGAGGTCTCCGCCGCGCCCGCCCAGCCTGCGGCAGCCGCTTTGAGCGAGGCGGATCTGATAGCAGCCCTCTCTAAGATATCGAGGGAAGTGATCGAGCGGATCGTGTGGGAAGTGGTGCCCGATCTGGCCGAAGTGCTGATCAAGGAAGAGATCAAGAAGCTGAAGGACGGCGTCCGGGGGTAGACGGGATTGCGCTTCCCCTTCAGGATGTAATATCCTAATGCGAGACAAGGAAAGGGGATTTCACGATCCCCTTTTTTAATGCTGCATACCCCCTCCCCTGCTCCCCCCTTTGAAAAAGGGGGGCTGGGGGGGATTTGAATTAAAACTGAGTCTGACGACATTGAAATTCATAAGAGGTTGATTAGATGGCAAAGAAAGAACTGGAAAAGGTTTACGAGCCCCAGAGTGTTGAGCAGAAATGGTACCAGGTGTGGGAAGAGAAGGGTTACTTCCACGCCACCGTCCCCTCCGACAAACCGTCCTACAGCATAGTCATCCCCCCCCCAAACATCACCGGGGTGCTCCACATGGGGCACGCGCTGAACAATACCCTGCAGGACATCCTGTGCCGCTGGAAGCGGATGAGCGGCTACAACGTCCTCTGGATGCCCGGCACCGACCATGCGGGGATCGCCACCCAGAACGTGGTGGAGCGCCAACTGGCCAGCGAGGGGAAGGACCGCTTCGAACTCGGCCGCGACGGCTTCATCGAGCGGGTCTGGCAGTGGAAGGGCGAGTCCGGCGGCCAGATCATCGGCCAGCTGAAGAGGCTCGGCGCCTCCTGCGACTGGGAGCGCGAGCGCTTCACCATGGACGCGGGGCTTTCCAAGGCCGTGCGCGAGGTTTTCGTCCGCCTCTACGAGGAGGGGCTGATCTACCGCGATAACCGCCTGATCAACTGGTGCCCACGCTGCCATACCGCGCTCTCGGACATCGAGGTCGAGCACGAGGAGAAGGCGGGGAACATGTGGCACCTGCGCTACCCGGTGGTGGGGAGCGACGAGGTGCTGATCGTGGCTACCACCCGCCCGGAAACGATGCTGGGCGATACGGCGGTCGCCGTCAACCCGAACGACGAGCGCTACACCCACCTGGTCGGCAAGAAGGTGATGCTCCCGCTGGTCAACCGGGAGATCCCCATCGTCGCCGACGACTATGTCGACCTCGAGTTCGGCACCGGCGTGGTCAAGATCACCCCGGCCCACGACTTCAACGACTTCGAGGTCGGCCTGCGCCACAACCTGGACAGGATCAACGTCTTCGACGAGTCGGGCGTGGTTAACGCCGCAGGGAAGCAGTACGAGGGAATGGACCGTTTCACCGCCAGGAAACAGGTGGTGGCCGATCTCGAGGCCGCCGGGCTGCTGGAGAAGATCCAGGACCACGCGCTGTCGGTCGGCGGCTGCTACCGCTGCAAGACCGTGGTCGAGCCGTACCTCTCCCTGCAGTGGTACGTGAAGGTAGGTCCCTTGGCGGAGCCGGCGCTCGCCGCGGTGAAGGACGGCCGCACCAAAATAGTGCCCCAGCAGTGGGAGAATACCTACTACGACTGGATGGAAAACATCAGGGATTGGTGCATCTCGCGCCAGATCTGGTGGGGACACCGGATTCCGGCCTGGTTCTGCGACCATTGCGGCGGCATCACCGTGGCCAAGGAAGATCCGACCAAGTGCGAGAAGTGCGGCTCAGACGAGATCCGCCAGGAGACCGACGTCCTCGACACCTGGTTCTCCTCGGCCCTTTGGCCCTTCTCGACCCTGGGCTGGCCCGACAAGACCCCCGAACTGGCGGCCTTCTACCCGACCTCCACGCTGGTCACCGGCTTCGACATCCTCTTCTTCTGGGTGGCCCGCATGATGATGATGGGGCTGCACTTCATGGGCGACGTCCCCTTCAAGGACGTCTACATCCACGCCCTGGTGCGCGACGCCCAGGGGCAGAAGATGAGCAAGTCCAAGGGGAACGTGATCGACCCCCTCACCGTGATCGACGCCTACGGCACCGACGCCTTCCGCTTCACGCTGGCCGCCTTCGCGGCACAGGGGAGGGACGTGAAGCTCGCCGAGGAACGGATCGCCGGCTACCGCAATTTCGCCAACAAGATCTGGAACGCCTCCCGGTTCGCCATGATGAACCTGGAAGGTTTCGATCCCAACGCGGTCGATGCCTCGAAACTGAAGCTCTCCAACGCGGACAAGTGGATCCTCTTCCGTCTCAACGAAGCGGCGGTTTCCGTCGACGAGGCTCTCACCTCCTTCAAGTTCAACGAGGCCGCCGGTGATCTCTACCGTTTCACCTGGAGCGAGTTCTGCGACTGGTACATCGAGCTGGTCAAGGACGACCTCTACAAGGGTGACAGCGAGCGGCAGGCCACGGCGAAGTACGTGCTCTGGCTGGTTCTGGAGAACCTGCTGCGCCTGCTGCACCCCTTCATGCCCTTCATCACCGAGGAGATCTGGCAGGCCCTGCCCAAGGTCGGCGATGGCGAGTCGGTCATGCTGGCAGCCTATCCGAAGCCCCGCGAGGAGTGGTCGGGATTCGGCAGCGCGGCGACCGAGATGGAGCTGGTCATGGACGTCATCAAGGGGATCAGGAACATCCGCGGCGAGATGGAGGTGCCGCCCAGCAAGCAGATCGCGGCCCTGCTGGACTGCAAGTCCCAGGAGAGCCTGGCCCTCCTGAAGAAGAACGAGGCCTACATCATGAGCCTAGCCCGGCTTTCCGACCTGGCCATCGGGCAGGGTGTCGAGCGGCCGGCGGAGGTATCGCTGCAGGTGGCGGGGGACGTGGAGATCCTCGTTCCGCTGCGCGGCCTGGTCAACGTCGAGGAAGAGGAAAAGCGGCTCAACAAGGAGATCGCCAAGATCGACAAGGACATCGACTTCCTTTCCAAGAAGCTGCAGAACCCGAGCTTCGTGGAGCGGGCGCCGGCGGACGTGGTCGAGAAGGAGCGCGAGAAGATCGCCGAGTTCGAGAACAAGAAGACGGTGCTGGAAGAGAGCCTGGTCAAGATTCAGCGCCTCCGCTAGGAACCGCACCCCTTCATGATCTTTAAATTTCATATGCCGCTGCTTCCGGGACCCCGGGGCAGCGGCTTTTTTGTAAAGCTTCAAAACCATTGGCCCGGGAAAACCGAACGGCTCCTGTAACGTCTGTAGGAGCGCCCTCCCGGGCGCGAACCTTCGACAAACTCAGCACGAAAGGCTCTTATAAACTCTGGAGCGGTTTGCGTAGGAGCGCCCTCACGGGCGCGAACCTTCGACAGGCTCAGCACGAAGGGCTCTGCGCGCAAGCCCGATCCTCTCACGGGGAGAGAGGGGACGCTCCTTCTTTGGTGTAACTCGTAATTGCTGGCTGTCCGGTTGTCTCGATGGGACCGTCTCTCATTGGAAAATATCTCTATGAAATTTTTTCCCGTTTCGCTATACTGCCGAAGGCACTTTGGTGCTGCATAGCTTGGAGGCTCGTTTGATCTCACCTGTCATCATCTTTGGCTTTTTCGCCTTTGCCATCGGCGCGGTAGTCGGCTCCTTCCTGAACGTCTGTATCTGCCGCATGCCCAGGGGGGAATCTGTCGTCTCCCCACCATCCCACTGCACGAAGTGCGACTACAAAATCCGCTGGTACGACAACATCCCCATCCTGAGCTACCTTCTCCTGCGGGGGCGCTGCCGCCGCTGCGGGGAGCCCATCTCCATCCAGTACCCCGCCGTGGAACTTCTTAACGCTCTCCTGGCCCTGGGGCTCTTCCTCAAATTCGGCCTCGGCTTAAGCTTCGCCGTCCTCTTCATCTTATGCTGCGCCCTGGTCGTCATCACCTTCATCGACCTGGAGCACCAGATCATCCCCGACTCGATCACCCTTCCCGGTATCGTGGTCGGCTTCGTGGTCTCCTTTTTCGTTCCCAATCACGGCTGGCTCAACTCGCTGGTCGGCATCCTTGCCGGCGGCGGAAGCCTGTTGCTGGTGGCCTACGGCTACCACCTGGTCACCAAGAAGGACGGCATGGGGGGAGGGGACATCAAGCTTCTCGCCATGATGGGAGCCTTCTTCGGCTGGAAGGCGGTCCTGTTCATTATCTTCGCGTCGTCGCTGATCGGCTCTGTCATCGGGGTCTCGGTGATGATGGCCCAGAAGAAGGACTCCACCTTCGCCATCCCGTTCGGCCCCTTCCTGGCGAGCGCGGCGGTGATCTACATATTCTATGGACGCCAGATCATCTGGTGGTATCTGAACATCGGGAGATGAGGCAGCCCGCCCCCTCCCTCAAGGAGAGCGGGGAGCCCACAAAGGTGATGCCTTCAAGGGGCTGGCAAGCCTCCGGCAAAAAAAGACGTGGTTTTTTTGACGGCCGCTATGGTATTATCCCTCATTAACTTTGCCCCAGCCGCGGCAGGGGGCGGTTTAGCGGTCGCAACTCATCCCGCGGGAATCACAACACAAAGAGTGTAGAGGAAGCAATGTCAGCTATAAAAGGTTTCATTATTGCGGTGGGGCTGGTCGTCTTTGCGGCTCCCGCCTTTGCCATGTCCGAAGGGTGCGGCGGGGACTGTGCCTCGTGCCACGCCATCACCGTGCAGGAAGCCAACGGCCTCTTGAAGGATCTCGGCACCGTGAAGACGGTGAAACCAGCCGCGGTCCGCGGGCTGTACGAGGTGACGCTGGAGAGGGAAGGGAAGACCGCCACCGCTTACCTCGACTACGGGAAGAAACACCTGATGGGCGGCCAGATCTACGACATCGCCTCCCGCCAGGTGGTCGGCGCGCCCTCTGCGCCCAAGGCTGCGGAGCACCTCGACCCGGCCGCCCTGACCACGGACCACGCGCTGGTGATGGGCAACCCGAAGGGAAAAAAACGCCTCTTCGTCTTCACCGATCCGGAGTGCCCGTACTGCTCGAAGATGCACACGGAGTTGCAGAAGCTGGTGGCCATGGAACCGGACCTGGCCATATACATCAAGCTCTTCCCCCTGAAGATGCATCCGCACGCCTACGACAAGTCGCGGGTCATCCTGGGCCAGGGATCGCTCAAGCTGCTGGAGGACTCCTATTCCGGCAAGCCCCTCCCGTCGCCGGGAGTACGCGACGCGAAGAAGCCTGTTGATGACGTTATCCGCTTCGCCGAGTCGGTGGGGATCAATGCGACTCCCACCCTGGTGCTGCCGGACGGCAAGATCGTCCCGGGCTTCCGTGAGGCGCGAGACGTGCAGCGTCTGCTGAAGTAGGACTGACAGGTCACGGCAAGGAATTTCATGACGCGGACTTTAGCTAACATACTGCTCGTACTGGTGGCGGTCCCGGCCCTGGCGCTGGGCGCCGATCTTCCCGACAAGCTTACCGTCTCCGAGGCCAATACCCTGCTGACCGGTCTGGGCATCGAGGTAAAGGAAGTAAGGGAGGCGCCGATAAGCGGGATGTGGGAGCTGGTCATGGAGAGGTCCGGGGAGCGCTCGGTCGCCTATCTCGATCATGAGAAAAAGCACCTGGTGCCCGGCCCCGTCTTCGACATCGCCAGCAAGACCCTGGTCGGGGGGCACTCGGCTCGTCCTCCGCGGGAAACGAAGATCGACGTCGCCTCGCTCCCCACGGCCGGCTCCATCGTGCTGGGAAACCCGAAAGGGAAGAAGAGGCTTTTCGTCTTCACCGACCCCGATTGCCCGTTCTGCGCCCAGCTCCACTGGGAGCTGGAGAAGCTGACCTACATGGAGCCGGAGCTCGCGATCTACGTGAAGATGTTCCCGTTGAAGTCGCATCCGAAGGCCTACGACAAGGCGAGGGTGATCCTGGGCGGGAAATCGGTGAAGATGCTGGACCGGGCCTTCGCCGGCGAGGAACTCCCGCTCCCTGGTCCCGCGGACCCGGCGGAGCCGGTTGACGATAGTATCAGGCTGGCCGACAGTCTTGGCATCGGCGCCACGCCTTCCATGGTTTTCCCGGACGGACTGCTGGTGACGGGAGTCAAGAGTGCGACGCAGTTAAGGAGTCTTCTGGACAGCAGCTTGTAATGAGGAAAGAGAGGCATACCCAGCTATGAAGCCCACGTCGAAGCCAATTTTCCAGATGCTTTTTTTGGCCCTGCTCCTTTGCGCGGTCACGGTAGGAAGTGCAGAAGCTTCCTGGTACAACTTCTTCTACAGCACCTCTGCCTCATCGGCTCCAGGCGGCGGCAGCATCACCGGGGACGCCAGCTACGGCGGGAACCAGAGTGTGACCTGCTCTGTAACCGCCAACTCCGGGTACATACTGACCGCGCTCACCCAGAACAACGTAAACATCCTCAACAGCTCCCATACCACCGCCGTCAGCGGCGGAGCGACCACCTACACCTACACCCTCATCAACAACGACACGACTGCCCCGTACAACAACACCGTCGTCGCGACCTTCGCGGTTGCTGTCAATATCAGCACCTCCGGCACCAACGTCACCTTCAACCCGGCCACCACCACCATAGCCAGCGGGTCGTCGACCGCGTTGTCCGTTACCCCGGCAACCGGGTACAACATCAGTTCGGTTTCCGGCTGCGGCGGCTCCTGGAACGGCTCAACCAACACCTACACGACGGGGGCGGTAACCGGTAACTGCACGGTAACCGCGTCGACCATCATCAAGACCAGCGCCGTCACCACGGCCGGCAGCAACGTGACCTTCAGCCCCGCCTCGGCCACGGTCAATTACGGATCGAATACCTCTTTCGCGGTCGTCCCCGCCGCCGGCTACAACATTACCGGGGTCTCCGGCTGCGGCGGCACCTGGAACAGCGGCACCGGGACCTTTACCACGGGGGCCGTCACTTCGGCCTGTACGGTGACAGCCAGCACGGCGATCCAGACCTTCACGGTCACCTCCACCCTGGCGGCGGGATACCCCGCCGGTGCAAGCATCTCCCCCTCCTCCAAAACTGGCGTCGTCTACAACACCACGACCAGCTTCACGGTCGCCCCGGTCGCCGGTTACAATGTCACCTTCTCCGGCACTAACGGCTGCGGCAGCGGCACCCTCTCGGGGAGCACCTACACCACCGGGAACATCACCGGCGCCTGCACCGTGACCGCCGCCTACACCCAGGGGCTCAACTCCGTCACGGTCAACCAGGTCGGAGGCACCGGCACCGTGGCCTGCTGCGGCTCTGGCTGCACCAATACCTGGCTGAGCCTTGGCAATGCCTCGTACTCCATCATCCCGCCCAACGGATACGTGGTCAGCGCGGTGGCCGTCAACCCGGGGAGCTTTTCCACCAATCTCAGCGGGCCGACCGGCGCCACCTGCGGCGGTCTCATCTTTCCGCTAAACTCCTCCAACCAGACCCTGACGGTAACCTACGTTCACGGGGACTCCGTCACCAAGACCACCTACACCGATGGCACCCTCGACGCCCCGGCCAATTCCGGCGGGGGGACAATCTCCAGCTGCAACAACAACGGCAGCGACGTCTGGACCGACAATGCCACGGCCACCTATGCCATCACACCGGCCAGCGGCTATGTCCTGTCGACCATCTCTGCGGGCCCGACCGGAGGACCTTACAACTCGTCGGTGACACCTCCGCCCACGGGATACACCTGCGCCAGCCCCTTTACCTTTAACGTGGGGGTCAGCGCCCAGGCCCTGACGGCCTACTTCGCCACGGCCAAGACGGTCACACCGACGGTGCAGACGAACGGTGCGGTTTCGCCCGCCGGCGGGACCATCACCAGCTGCAACGGCACCAACACCTGGGGGCAGAACACGACGGCCTACTATGCCATGACTCCCGCGGTCGGCTACGCCCTGCTGGGGGTCTCGGTCAGCCCTGCCGGCAGCTCCACACCCCTCAATCCCGGGGGCTACTCCTGCTCGGGGACCTCCTACCAGTTCGGCATGGGGACCAGCAACCAGGCCCTGACCGCCAACTTCGTCCTGGCCGGCAACGTAGTGATCAGCGGCTCGACGGTAGGGGGAGGCGACATCAAGATCGGAGCCTACAACGGCTCAAGCGCCGTGCCCTCCGCCAGTGTGGCGACCAACTCTACCCAGACCTTCTATTTCATCCCGCCTGCAGGAAAGGGAATCAGTTCGGTCTCCTACGACGGCAGCGTGGTCACCAGCAGCGTGCAGTGCCCCGGCGGCGACTTCACCTCGGCGGGAACCTCCAACGCCACCAGCTGCACCTACACCGTCGCCAGCGTCGGCACCGCTGGCCACACCCTCTCGGTCAACTACGACACGGCCTACCAGGTCAGCGTCAGCGCCTCGACCAGCGGGTGCGGACAGACCAGCGGCGGCGGCTTCATCGGCAGCTCGGCCCCCGGGGCGACCAGCCAGACCATCAACGTGGTCAACGGCAAGAGCGTTTCCATCACCTTTTCGCCCAACAGCGGCTTCGTGCTCAACGGCATAACGCTGGGAGGCTCGAGCCAGCTCGCCACCCCGCAGTTCAGCGCCTACACCTATACGACGCCCGCCATTCACAGCGACGCCACCGTCGCCGGGGCCTTCACTCCCTTCTACGTCATCTCCACCCAGATGCTCAGCACTCCCTCGGGGAGCATCGCCACCGGCACCATCTCTCCCACTTCCGCCAGCGTGGTCTGCGGCAACAACAGCCCCCCCTTCACCATAACGCCGACCCCCCCCGCGACCATTACGGACGTCTCCGTCAACACCGGGAGCGGCCTGCAGTCCCAGGGGGTGATCACCGGCTACACCTTCACCAACGTGCGGTCCAACAGCACTTTGCAGGCGACCTTCACCCAGGACGTCTTCCAGCTGGGCAACTACTCGATCGTCCCGCCCTTCGTGCAGGCCCCGGTGCTCCCCAACCTGATGCTGATGATCGACAACTCGGCGAGCCAGTACGACCTGCAGTACGACTCCACCGGAAAGTGCTACGACAACCTGTACAACGACACCACCACCAACTATTACGGCTACTTCAACAACGCCGCCTACTACAGCTACAACAAGACCACCGACCGCTTCGAGCCGCTCCCGGTCGGAACCTCGATGCCTGCCAGCTGCACCTTCCGCACCTCGTTCTTCTGCGTCCAGATGGGAGCGGGTGTGCCGGGGAGCAGGACCATGTCGACCGTCACCCTCTCCGACGGCTCCGTGGTCGACGGCTTCATCGCCAGCGGCAAGTTCCTCAATTACCTGGCCACCTCGAAGCTCGACCTGCAGAAGTTGATCCTGACCGGAGGCAAGTACGATACCGCCACTACCACCATGGTGGCGGAGTCCCGCGGCTGCATGGGCAAGCGATTTGTGAAGATGGTCTCCAACACCCAGGCCAGCGCCGGCTCCGAGGACCTCGCCGGGATCACCTTCGTCATCCGCGGCCCCACCACCTCGGACCCCGACTACGTCAACCCGGCGGTGCAAAACGGCACCACCAGGATCGACATCTACGACGCCCCCTACAAGCTCGGCGCGTGTCAGGCCGCCATCGACAACTGGACCAACATGGACCGGATGGGGACCACCCAGGGGAACACCACGGACTGCCTGACCGGCAGCGGCGTCAACCTCAAGGCCAACGCCTACATCCACATGACTCACGTCTGCTACTTCGTGATCAACGGGACCTACAACGGCCAGAACATGAACACCGTGGAGAACGACTGCATCCAGGACTGGCAGACCAACTGGGGCCCCCTCTCAGCCAACAGCCCGGCGCTGATCCGTAACGATGACGCCGGGGACTCCGTCTGCTCCAGCGTCATGCCCCACGCGCTGATCAACGGCAGGGATACCGGCTACCTGGGCCTTTGCTACAACTTCTCCACGAACAGGTGGGACAGTACCTGTGAAGACAACATGGTCAGAGACTTCTGTTCCCAGATGCAGCAGAACCAGGTCGCCGATCCCAGCGGCACGCTCACCTCGCAGACCGCCAGCACGGTCCCTTCCTTCATAATCGATGCGGGGACCAACGCCCTCGGGACCGCAGTGGCCGACTACCTGGTCAAGGTATACCAGCCGACCCCGCCCAGCGGGCTGATACAGGAGTTCAAGGACTACATCGGCTTCGGGCTTATCAACTTCAACACCGACGGTTCCGGGACCGAATGCAACGATGGCACCTACAACACCACGAGCCCCATCCCCTGCGCCAAGGCCTGCTCCGGCTCCATCGCCTCGGCTAACCCGGTCAGCTGCTACCTCAACTCCGACTGCCCCTCCGGGCAGTCGTGCCAGCTGGTCACCAAGACCGATGGCGGCAAGGTCAGCGCGTACATAGGCGACCCGGTCGGGGACCATACCTCGGGTCTGATCAAGGTTCTGGACGACATGAAGGCGACTTCGTGGACCCCGTTCGCCGAGACCTTCTACGACGCCATGGCCTACTACATCAACAACACCGACACGAGCAGCATGGACACCAAGCCGACACGGATCCAGACCGGCGACTTCGACGCCACCAGGCCGCCGCCGTCGGCAAGCTGCTACCTCAACAACATCCTGATCATCACCGACGGCGCCTCCACCGCCGACCAGAATCCGCACGTCAGCAGCCTGGCCGGAAACTCCACCCTGAACCCGACAGGTGCGGGCTTTGCCGGAAGCTGCCCGAACTACATGGGGAGCAAGAACGTGGCGGCACTGGCCTCCCTGGGCTACAGCCGGAACATCAGGGACCTGACGCAGCCCGCGAACCACGGCATCAACAACCAGTTCATCACCACCTACGTCGCTTACAGCGGCCCCAATGCCCTGTCCACCGACGGCTGCGATCCCTACACCCTCATGAGCACGACCGCAGCCAACGGCAGCGGCGGCCAAACCCCGCTCTACTACGCCACCACCTACCCGACCATGGTGGACCAACTGCGCAGGGCGTTCAAGAAGATCGCCACCTCGTCCGCTTCCGGGACCGCGGCCTCCATCCTCAACAACAGCCAGGGGAGCGGGGCCAACCTGCTGCAGGCGGTGTTCTTCCCGAAGAAGGTCTTCAGCTACACCGAGTCGGATACCACTCACGAGGACGTGGCGACCTGGCTGGGCGAGCTGCAGAACTTCTGGTACTACCTCGATCCCTACCTGGGGAACAGCACGGTCAGGGAGGACACGATCGCGACCTCCCCCCCGACCGTCAGGGATTGGATCCTCGACCTGAGAGCCGACTACGTGCTCAGGTTCGGCTACTCGCAGAACCAGGCCACGGTCACCCGGTATCGTGACATGGACGGCGACGGCAAGAGGATGGTGGCGCTCGATACCACGACCCTCGACAACGTCAACAGTATCTGGCGGGCGGGGCGCATGCTCTGGGAGCGGGATCTGGGTGCCGATCCGCGCAAGATCTATACCCTGGTCGCCGACCCCCCCGCGGACGGCTCCCCGGTCACCGGAACACTGCAGCGCTTCAGCAGCGTGGATGCCGACGGTTTCAACAGCAACACCACGGCCCAGCGATACCTGCAGGTGAGCGGGAGCACTACCCAGGCGCTCCATGACAACACCAATACCCTGGTCGACTACATCTCCGGAATCGACGTGCCGGGGACCACCTGGCGCTCGCGCACCGTTCACATCCCCGTAAACGGCGTCAACGTGGCCAATGTCTGGAAACTGGGGGACATCGTCAGTTCCACCCCGAAACTCGACTCGAACGTGCCCCTCAACACCTACTCCCTCGCACCCCCCACAGGCTACGGCGACGGATCCTATGCGTCCTTCATCGGGTCGAACAACTACAAGCGGCGGGGCATGACCTTCGTGGGGGGCAATGACGGGATGCTGCACGCCTTCCGGCTGGGCATCCTGGACGTCACGCCTCAGACCACCGGCGGCGTCATCGACAACTTCAAGAAGGCCCAGATGAGGTACCCCTACAACGCCACGGCCGACGCGGGGAGCCAGTTGGGGAAGGAAGAGTGGGCCTACATCCCGATGAACGCGCTGCCGTATCTGAAGTACCTGGGTGACCCGAACTACACCCACCTCTACTACGTGGACAACACTGTGACCCTGACCGACATGAGCATCGCGCGCTCGTCCACCAACAACGACACCTTCTACCCCGGCTGCAGCGCGGCCACCTACGATCAGTGCCAGAAGATGACTACCGTGGACGCCTCCGGAAACCTGGACATGGACAAGACCAGCTGGCGGACGGTGCTGATAGGTGGGATGGGGCTGGGCGGCGCCACCCGCAACGCAGGCACGACCACCTGCACCGACAACGTGGCTACCGGCACCTGCGTGAAGACGCCGGTCAATAACATCGGCTACTCCTCCTACTTCGCGCTCGACGTCACCAATCCGGCCATTCTCCCCGACCCCAGTAATCCGGCGGCGGTCAAGCTCCTGTGGGAATTCAACGCCAACGGAGAACTCGGCTACTCGCTGAGCGGGCCCGCCATCGTCCGCATCGGCCCCGCCAACAAGAACGGCAAGTGGTTCGCCATCTTCGGGTCCGGCCCCACCGGCCCGATCGAGACCTCGACCCACACCTTCTACGGCAAGTCGGACCAGTACCTCTGGCTCTACGTGGTCGACGTCGCGACCGGCGCCCTGGTCCGCAAGATACGCACGGAGCCCTACGCCTTCGCCGGCTCGCTTAACACCGCCGTGATCGACACCGACCGCAACTACACCGACGATGCGGTGTACATAGGCTACACCCAGGGCAACTCCACGACCGCCCCCACCGCCTGGACCAACGGTGGGGTGCTGCGCCTGCTGACGAAAACCGCTCTCCACCCCGAGGGGGACCCTGATCCGAACAACTGGACGGTATCGACGCTGGTGAGCGGAATCGGCCCGGTGACCACCTCGGTGGCCAAGCTGCAAGATACCAAGGCCAGGTGGGGGACCTCCGGCACCGGCGCGGTAGGCAAGCTCTGGCTGTACTTCGGCACCGGCCGCTACTTCTACAAGAACGATATGCCGAGCCCGTCCGATCCTTTCAAGATCTACGGGGTGACGGATCCCTGCTATTCGCCCAACACCGGGAGCCCTAACTACACCCCGCTCGGCTACACCAACTCCTTCGACCCGGCCTGCACCTCGTCCGTCTCTCTCGGGAACCTGCAGGACCAGACGGGCGACGCCTCCACCGCGCCGGCCTCGACCCTGGCCAACGACAAGACGGGGTGGTACGTCAACCTGGCCTCCTCGGAGAGCCGCGGCGGCAACAACTACAATGCCGAACGGGTGATCACCAACCCCAACGCCAACACCAACGGGACGGTCTACTTCAGCACGCTCCTCCCCTCGCTGGACCCCTGCGGGGTCGGCGGCAACACCTACATCTGGGCCTTCAAGTACGACACGGGGGCTACCCCCTTGACGGCGACCATGAAAGGGAGCATCCTGCTTCAGGTCTCGACGGGAGAGCTGCAGCAGATCAACCTGGAGACCGCCTTCAGCGATCCGACCAACAAGGCCTACAACCTGCGCCGGCTCTCGACGGCGATCCAGGGGGTTCCGCCGACAGGCTCGGGGATGGTCGGCCTGAACCGGCCGGCGCCGACCAAGAAGCTCTTGCACGTACAGGAGAAATAAGTTGTTCAACGAGCATCGAAATAGGGCCGGGCTCCTTCGGGGCCTGGCCGGCGAAGACGGCTTCAACCTGGTCGAGATGATGGGGGTGATCGGCATCATCTCGGTGCTGCTGGCCCTTGCCACCCTCAACTTCAGCGCCATGAGCCAGAAGTACCATATAGAGTCAGAGGTGAAGGAGATGCAGGGAGACTTCGACACCCTGAGGGTGCAGGCCATGACGACAAAGAGGAACTGCACCATCGTGCTCAACCCCCAGAGCTACACCTTCGTAAGCTACAGCAGCGAATCCGACCCGGGGCACACGATCAGCTCGAAGCAGGTCGCCTTCCCCATCCAGCAGTTCAACTCCGGGTCCTACAGCGCCTTCAGCGGCACCCCCCTCTCCATCGACGCGCGCGGCTGCCTGGCCAACGGCTCGGCCCCCATGTACATCGCAGTGGCGCCGGGAGTCTCCGGCCCGGCGGTAAACGCGGTGGCGGTGCGGACGGGGAAGACCAACGTGGGACTCATACAGGGGGTAGACTGTGTTCTCCAATGAAGACGGTTTCACTATGGCCGAACTGATGGTTGCGGTCATGATCCTGACGATTGGGCTTCTGGGGCTCTTCCAGGCGGTCTACGCCACCATCAACTACAGCATGAGAAACGATCTGCGGAGGGATGGGATCTCCTACGGCGACGAGCTCATGGCCCATGAGCTCAACCAGCCTTTCGCCAACCTCTCGGTAAGCCAGGCCAGCTCCTGGACCAGATCGGGAACGATGCGTCGTCCCCTGAACGGCGGGTTCGCCTACGCGAGCTACTCCTCGGTCCGCACCCACGTCTACGCCTCGGACAACTCGACCAACGTGCAGATAACGGTGAGCTGGAAGTATAAAGGCACCAAGTACAGCCACAACCTGGCGACGGTGGTATCGAAATAGAGGAACCGGACGGCGGAGCAGCCGTCCCGGAGAGGGAGCCTTTGGATATGAGGTTTAGCTGCAAGAAGGGTTTCACGCTGATCGAGATGGTCATGGTCATGGCCATCTTCTCCATCATCGTCATGATGGTAGGGAGCTCCTTCAGCACCCTGCTCAAATACTCCTCCGGATTCATGAAGCGGGAGGAGAGCAACATCGAGGGTAACGTGGGGCTCGAGGTGCTCAGGCACGACATCAGCTCGGCAGGTTTCGGGCTGCCCACCTCCTACAACATAAGCGGAGCCCCGACCTACACCGAGGCGGCCGACGCCCCGGCCAGCGATCTCAACGATGCTTCCATCGGGGCGCGCATCCCGCGGGCTATACTGGGGAAACTGATGCCGGCTGGAGTGACGGATATGGACAGCGGCAACATCACCTACACCTTTTTGCCGGGGAGCGATTACCTGGCATTGAAGGGCTCCTCCCTGGGGAGCCACCCGGCAGCGCAGAGGTGGACCTACGCAAGCTACACCTCCCTGCCTCCCAAGACGCCCAAGATCTGGGCTGCCGGGAACATCGCCAATACCCAGTCGACCGCCCCGAACCTCTCCCCCGGTGACGTCGTCATCGCGCTCGACCGTTCCACCTCCGTCTCCGACGGCGGCTACGACCTCCTGAAGGACCCCGCCACCGGTCATTACTGGACGAGTTATGCAACCACGGGGCTCCCCGCGGCCTTCAGCGCGGTGACGCCGCAGGATACCGTTTACATATACGGTATCACCGGGGGCGGGACCACCCCTGTCATGCCTTTCAACCGGGTCGACTACTTCGTGGCCGTTCCCGGGGGGACCGGGATGATGCCGAACTACTGCGCCCCCGGAACCGGCATCCTCTACCGCGGTGTGGTGCAGCATGCCACGGGCAGCAACGTCGCGTACCAGCCGCTCCTCGACTGCGTGGCCTCGATGCACGTGGTGCTCGGTTGGAACTTCTTCGATTCCACCGGTTCCTTCGTACTCGACGCCAATAAGACCGGATCGGGGATGGTAGACACCTGGACCAACGCCGCCGGAGGTAACCTCAGCAGCACCGGTTCCCCCGCGCCTGACTCGACATACATGAGCAACAAGGTGCTCAATGACGCCGCGCAGATCAGGACCAAGCTCAAGGTGGTCAAGATCTACCTGCTGGTGCAAAACGGCAAGAAGGACCCCTCCTACACCAGTCCCGGCACCGTCAAGATGTACTCGGATGAAGAGGGGATGACGCCGCTGGGGGCGAGCGTCGCCAACTTCGCGGTGCCGGCCGACAAGCGCAACTATCGCTGGAATGTTTACAAGCTTGCGATACGACCGAAAAACCTGACCTCGAACCAGTAGGGCTGCCACACCGGACGGCCGGAAGCGAGAAAGCGATGAAGTTGGTAAAAATCCTCAAAAACGAAGAAGGGGTCGCGCTGGTGACCTCCCTGATGCTGACCCTTCTTTCCCTGGTGGTGGTCTCTACCGCTCTCTACCTGATGACCCTCTCGACCAAGCAAGGCGGGGTGATCAAGAGCTACAAGACCGCCATGCAGGCTTCCTACGGCGGCAGCGACATGGTCCTCAAGGACATGATACCGAAGATTCTGATGAAGAGTGACGCCCTCATCTCCGGCCCCGTCCAGGCAATCCAGGATATCCAGGCCGGCTTCCCGGGAATCGGCGACCTCGCCATCGCCCCCGGGTATGCAAACGCCACCGTGTCGGCCGCCTGCCTGAGGGCCAAACTGAACGGTCCTCCACCGTGGAGCGACTGCCCCAGTCCGGGCTCGGGGGTGACCGCCGATTCCTTGCGGCCGAAGGACCTCCCCGACATGGTCTTCACCGTCCCCGGCGCCCTCGGCTCGACCCCCTTCAAGGTCTACTCCAAGATCGTCGACACCACCCCCGGCAACTCAGACATCAGCGGTGTCAGCCTGATGGGGGCGGGGGTGGCGGAGAGCCAGAACAACATCACCCCCCAGCATATCCCTTACGTCTTCAGGGTGGAGGTGCAGGCCGAGCGCAGCACCAACGCGACCGAAAAGGCCAACCTGTCGCTGCTCTACGCCTATTGAGCCTCTCGTGGCGATGCCGACCTATTACCACAATCCTTGCCACTGCGGCGCAGCCTCTGACCACATGCTGCGCCTGCTCCTTTTCTGCTCGCTGTTGCTGCATCTCTGCGTGGCGGCCTTCTTCATGCTCCGGGAGGATAAACCCGCCGGTGGCGGAGACCTGACCGTGGAGATCGGGCAGATGGGGGCAATGGGGCAGCCGGGGCTTCCCCAGGCGCAAGAGGCGGTTCCCGTGCCGGCGGCGGTTCAGCCGGTGCCGACCCCGCAGCCGGTGCAGCCGGTTACGGCCCCGGTTCGCAGCGGATCCCCGCGCGGGAGCAGTCGCTTTTCCTTTGTTCCCGGCAGCGGCCAGGGGTCCGGCGGCGGCGTCGGTAACTCGTCCCAGAGCCACCCCCTCGCCACTCCGCTCCCCTTCCCGGAAGTGCAGAGAAGGATCAATACAGACGCCCGGTACCGTTCCTACAGCGGTTCCCGCTGAATCTCCCTCCACCCGGCACTGTCCGTCACGGGCCGGTGTCCCGTGACTCCCGTATGACCCCATCACATCACTGGTCGCCTCCGCATGAAAAGCTGTGACAGTAGCCAGTGGAGCCTTCCGTATATCCCCTCCTGCTCATTCTCCATCTACCACAATCTCATCTCACACCCGTACTGAGAGTCTTGAAAACCGCCTTTGCCGCCAGTGACAGAAACCGTGGCAGCAAGCTTTATATTAGCCGCGATAATGATAATCTTAGGTAGCCGGCTCGACTACCTGCATGGGAGATCATTCTAAAATGGCGCGTCCTGAAATCCGGCAGAGAGCAAAGGCTCAGGATCAGGCTGAAAGGGAAGTGGACATGCAGGAGCGGGGATACTCTCTGGTCGAGATGGTTGCAGTCATAGGCATAATGTCCATCCTCCTTGCCTACGCCACCCTCAATTTCCCACAGTACTTCAATCGGTACCGCAGCGAAGCCCAGACCAGGATGATCTTCACCGAAATATCGAGGGCGCGATCCAACGCGGTCTTCCAGAGGAGAGAGACCAGGGTCAAGATCTATCCCACGCGGTTCGAGGTCTATTCTTCGGCGGCTGACAACACCAATGGCGTGGCGCCGGTCAACCGCACCGAGCTGCGCTTTCCCGTATCGTGCAACGCCAACGGAGACGACGAAAAAGGGCGTGCCGTCACCTTCGAACCCAACGGGCTGGCCAAGGTGCAGTGCTCGATCTGCCTCGCTGATAGCGGCAACAATGCCGCGGTCGACAGCATAATCGTCAACGTTACGCGGGCGAGCATCGGCAAGAGGAATCCCGGAAAGGAGTGCGACTCCGATGGTATCACCATCCGGTAACAGAGGCTTCACCCTGGTCGAGCTGATGATGGCGCTGCTGGTGATGACCGTCGGGCTGCTGGGGCTTTTGCAATCGATGCAGGTGGCCTACCAGCGTAAAAGCGCCAATACCCTGCGAG
The DNA here is from genome assembly GCF_056994735.1 of Geomonas sp. Lineage (NCBI taxonomy): Bacteria > Pseudomonadati > Thermodesulfobacteriota > Desulfuromonadia > Geobacterales > Geobacteraceae > Geomonas > Geomonas sp. Next base: position 16,288 of record NZ_JBXKJL010000430.1, on the reverse strand, counting down.
CCGAGGCGGTGCTGCTGGCCGAAGAGCAGATGAACGCCATACGCCGCGAGACCTCTTCGTTCAAGCCCCTGACCACCGCCACCCGGGTGGTGTCGGGGATCGAGAGGAGGTACCTGGTTACGCGTGAAACCCTGCCCGCGGGAGGGGATGCCGAGAGGCTGAGGGTGGCCGTGCAGTGGGTCTTCAGAAACGTTACCACCACCCATGACATCTACGCTTTCAGGAGACTTTAAGGTGATGCGTCGACGGGATGACCGAGGCTACACCATGATCGAGCTGGTCGTTGTCATGCTGATCTTTTCGATCGTGATGACCCTGATAGCCGGCTCTTTCAGCAGGATGGTCACCGGCTCGGGCCAGCTACTGAAATCGGCGGAGACCGACATCGGCGGCTTGATCGGCCTGGAATTGCTGCGCCTGGACTTGGGGCTTGCCGGCTTCGGGCTCCCCTGGTCGGTGCCCGGGATGGGAGCCTACACCGAGCCCACCCCGGGAACCATGGTGGCGGGCTTCCCCGGCACCGAAGCCACCCTCTACAGAGACGAGCCCCCCGTGGCTCCGAGGGCCATCGTCACCGGCGACAACGTCGGCTACAACGGCTCGGACTACCTCGTCCTCAAAGGGACCCCCCTTGCCATGAACCAGACCTGCCGGAGCTGGAGTTACCTCGCCTACAGTCCGGGGGGCGCGGAGCTGAAGCCGAGCAAGTCGGAGCAGGAGTTGAAGCTCGGTGAAAACGACCGGGCCATCGTGCTGAGGAGCACCTACCTGGTTTCCGGCGCCGTCACCCGCGAGTTGGTCACCGACGGCCCGGGGAGCAGCGCCTTCACCCTGGTGCTGAACGACCGTGTGGCTGAAAACTTCCAGCCCAAGTCCGGGGAGGAGACCCGTCTGGTGTACGGCGTGGCACCGGCCAAAAAGGACAGCGGCGGCAATGACCAGCCGCTGGCCTTTCCCTACAACAGGGCCGACTACTACCTAAGCCGTCCCGCGGACAGCAGCAAGACCAATCCGATCTGCGCCGACAACACGGGGATACTGTACAAGTACGTCATGAGCCAGAATGGCGGCAACCCTCCTCCGCCTTACCCGATCCTCAACTGCGTGGCGGACATGCAGGTGGTCTTCCTGGCCGACACCAATCTCGACGGCAAAATAGATTACCATCTGAATGACCTGAATATGGACGATCAGCATATCGGGATTATCTCCTCTTCCTCTGCAGCGGCGGAGGAGATCCGGAAACAACTGAAGGAGGTACGGGTCTACATCCTGGCCCAGCAGGGAAAGAAGGACCCTGGCTATCTTTACCCTTCGGAGCAAATGCCGCTTCGCGTGGGAGAGAAGATCGGCGGCACGCTTTACGGCAGCGAGTGGAGCGAGTCAGCCATGGCATCGAAGTTCGGCAGTGACTGGCGTAACTACCACTGGAAGGTCTTTATCATAGTAGTTGAGCCCAAGAACCTGTGACAGCAGGGGGAATGCCATGCGCGTCCTCGGCAATGAGAAGGGAGCGGCACTGGTGACGGCACTGATGCTGAGCGTGCTGTGCCTGGTGATCGCCTCCGCCGTTCTCTATTCGGTTATGGCGGGGGACAAGATATCCTCCAGCCAGAGGCGTTATCACAACTCCCTGGCCGCGGCCCACGGCGGCCTTGACATCTTCAGCTACGAAATACTCCCCAGGGTGTTCGAGTCGATACCCCAGGCACAGCTGCAGGACAAGTTCAAGGACATCGACCTCTTCCTGCCGCAGTACAACTGCCTGCGCCAGAAGATCTTCCTGTCCACGGCGGAGTGGACCTCCTGCACCGCCCGGCAAGCCTCGGCCGACCCTGCTGATGCGCCGGATGCCATCTTTCGGCTGAAGAGTCTCCGTCCCGGAACCGGCGCTTTCCAGGTATCGACCAAGATTGTCGATACCATACCGGGGAACACCGACAGGAGCGGGCTCGACTACCTGGAAGTCGGCAATGCCGTGGCCGGAAGGGACCAGGTCATCCACCCCAGACACATCCCGAACCTGTACAGCATGACAGTGCAGGGGGTGAGGGTGACGGATGATGAACGGGAGGCTCAGGAGAAGGCACGGCTGTCAGTGCTCTATGCTTACTGAGAGACCGTGCATTATCGCACGGCTATTAGACTCTTAAAAAATTGTGGTCACCAATAGCAAAAAATCTCTCCGCTGTTACACTGAAAACCTTGTGAGGTTCCACAGCGCCAGAATGGCTGCTCGTAGTACAGCGTCACAATTCCTACTTCTGGCAAAGATGATCAGGACTGGCTTTGAGGGGCAAAAGGGGAGGGCTGTGCCTGTTCCGTCCGCTTCTTTCTCAGTGCCCCGTCGGCCTCGTCGGTCCCCTCCGCGGCACGGATTCGTTGCCTGTCGGCACTTTTTGCATCATAGTGACCTGTAATTATATATAATTTACAATAATAGCTTGACATTTTGCCTGAATTGCTGCAAATGTTTGTTAAAATTCGTGCAGACCGTCGAGCGGGTCCCTTATGATCATGAACAGTGTCAAAAAATTGCGTGAAGAGCGTCTGATGAGCAAAGCCGAGCTGGCGCGAATGGCCGGTGTTTCGCCCATCACCATAGACCGTATCGAGCGCGGCGAGGACTGCAGGATGGAGACCAAGCGCAAGATCCTTCTTGCCCTGGGGTTCTCGCTCTCCGAGAAGGCCAAAGTTTTTCAGGACTAAGCACAGGACCAAGCCCATGCTTTTCAACAAGAAGAAGGAGATAATCGGTGTCGACATTGGATCGAGCTCTGTGAAGCTAGTCCAGCTTCGTGAGCAGAAGGGGGGATACCAGCTCCTGAAAGTCGGGATGCTCCCCCTTCCGGCCGAGGCCATCGTCGACAACACTCTCATGGACAGCTCTTCCATCGTGGAGACTGTCAAGAACCTGCTGGCTACCCTCCAGATAAAGGCCAAGGAAGCCGCCTGTTCCATTTCCGGCAACGCCGTCATCATCAGAAAGATCTCACTCCCGGTCATGCCGGTGGAGGAACTGGAAGACCAGATCCACTGGGAGGCCGAGCAGTACATCCCCTTCGACATAAACGACGTGAACGTCGACTTCCAGATACTGTCGCCCGACGAGCAGGACCCCTCCAAGATGAACGTGCTGCTGGTGGCGAGCAAGAAGGACATCATCAACGACTACCTGGCCGTCTTCGCGGAGGCCGGCCTGAAGCTGGTGGTGGTCGACGTCGACTCCTTCGCGGTGCAAAACGCCTTCGAGACCAACTACAGCCCCGGGGCCAGCGAGGTGGTGGCCCTGGTCAACATCGGCGCCAGCATCATGAACCTGAACGTGGTCCGCGACGGCGTCTCGCTCTTCACCCGCGACGTCCAGATGGGCGGGAACCTTTACACCGAGGAGATCCAGAAGCAGTTCGGCCTGAACAGCGAAAGCGCCGAGGAGAAGAAGCTCGGCGCCGCCACCTCCGGGGACGAGCGGTTGACCGACATCCTGCAGCGGGTGAACGAAACCATAGCCCTGGAGATGCGTCGCTCGCTCGACTTCTACAACTCGACCGCGGGCGAGGGACGGATCGCCAAGGTCTACCTGAGCGGCGGCGCGGCCAAGACTCCGATGCTGGTCGACTCCGTGCAGCAGAGGCTGTCGCTGCCGGTCGAGATATTGAACCCCTTCCTTAAGGTGGCGGTGACCGAGAAGGAGATCGACCCGCACCATCTCGAGGAGATCTCGCCCATGCTGGCGATCGCGGTCGGGCTGGCCACGAGGAGGTTTGGCGATAAATGATCAAGATAAACCTCCTCCCGGTTAGGGCATCGAAGAAAAAGGAAACGGTCCGGCAGCAGCTCTCCATCACCGTCATCTCGGTGGTCGGCGTGCTGATCGTCGGTCTCAGCCTCTACGGCATGGTGCTGGCCCAGATCAGCTCCACCAAGACCCAGATCCAGACGGCTGAAGGTGACCTGAAGGCGCTCAAGACCAAGATCGGGACCATCGACAACATCAAGAAGCTGCAGGCCGACGTGAAGAAGAAGCTCGACGTCCTGGACAAGCTGCGGCGCGGCAAGACCGGCCCCGCGGCAAGGCTCGCCGCCCTCTCGGACTCGGTGCCGGAAAAGGTCTGGCTGACCAAGTACAGCGAGAGCGGCACCGGCGTCTCGGTGTCGGGCTACGCCCTGACCGAGGAGCTGATCGCCCTTTTCATGAAGAACCTGCAGGCCACCGGTTCCTTCTCCAACGTGGAACTTCTGGTCTCCGAACAGACTGACAGCGGCGGGGTGAAGGCAAAGCGCTTCGACCTGGGGTTCCAGATCAAGGAGCAGAAGCCTTAGAGCGTGAATGGTGAATGGTGAATGGTGAATGGTGAATGGTGAATGGTGAATGGTGAATGGAAACGCCGCGAATCACAATCTAACCGAAAGTAAGGCCGGAGCATGGACCCTCAAGTAGAAAAAATACTGAAGCTTCCCACCAAGCAGAAGGTAGCCCTGCTCATGCTGGTGCTGATCGTTGAAGGTGCCGCCATCTTCTACTCGCTTTACCGGCCGCGCATGAACGAGCTCAATGGGTTGCAGACCCAGCTCGAGGACCTGCACAGGCAGATTGACGAGAGCAAGCGCATCGCCAACAACCTCCCGCGCTTCAAGGCCGAATACGAGCAGCTGAAACTCGATCTCGACCACGCCCTGACGGAACTCCCCAACCAGAAGGAGATCCCCTCGCTCCTGACCAGCATCTCCTCCGCAGGCAAAAGCGCCGGTCTCGACTTCCTGCTCTTCCGGCCCAAGCCCGAGGTGATCAAGGATTTCTATGCGGAGGTACCGGTCGACATCGCCGTCTCCGGAACCTTCTACAACGTGGCCGACTTCTTCACCGCCGTCGGCAGTCTTCCCAGGATCGTCAACATCAACAACGTGAGCGTGGCCGACATCAAAAACGTCAACGGGCGCACGGTGCTCAAGGTTACTTGCCTGGCCACCACCTTCCGCTTCCTCGACAAATCCGAGATCAAGAATGAGAAGAAACCTAAATAGCAGATTGATCGCCCTCCTGCTCGTGGGAGCGGCTGTGGCCGGGTGCTCGAAGAAGGAGGCGCCCCCTCCTCCCCCCGAGGCGAAGAAGCCTGCACAGCCGGCGAAGCCCGCCACGCCGCCGGTGCAAAAGCAGCTCTCCAGCGTGGCGCAGCCCGGCGGGAAGCTGGATTTCAGCAAGCGTAACGATCCGTTCAAGCCGTACGCCCCGGCCGCCCCGCCGCCGCCCGCCGCCACGGCGCAGGGGGCCGGCGTCCCTGCCAGGGAGGGCATCCCTCTCCAGAGCTTCGAGGTCAGCAAGTTCAAGGTGGTGGGGATCATCGCCGGCATGAACGAGAACAGGGCCCTGGTGGTCGATCCCAACGGGAAGGGCTACGTGGTCCAGGTGGGGATGCAGATAGGTAACCTCAACGGCCGGATCGTGAAGATCACCGCTTCGAGCGTCGAGGTCGTGGAGAGATTCAAGGAAGGGAGCGGCAGGATGAAGCAGAGAACGACCGTGCTTACCCTGGCCAAGAAAAGGTAAGGAGCGTTATAGATGAGAATGTACCCCTGCAGAATGCTTTGTCATGCAATGGCACTCATCGCTTTGCTGACAGCCTCCAGCGGCTGCGTCAAACGGATGTCTGCGGTAAACGAGCCTGCCCACACCGAGGCCTCGGCCTTTGCCACTCTGCGTTCCGTCACCGTCTCCGCCGATGCCACCCGTATCGATGTCTCCAGCGACAAGCCCCTTACCTACACCTCCTACAAGGCCGGGGAGCCAGCCAAGATCGTGGTCGACATCTCGCAGACCGAGCCCGGCGCGGTGGCCAGCCCGATCGAGGTCAACAGGGGCAACATCCGCCGTATCGACCTGCTGCGTCAGCCGATCGGAGGCGGTGTCCTCACCAGGGTGGAGATCTCCCTCACCAGGGATGCCGATTTCGCCGTGGCCACCGATCCCTCTGACCGCAGCAAGCTGATCATCACCGTGGCGCCGGAGGCCAAGCAGCCCGAGACCACGGAGGTGCCGCTGGCCGAGACCAGGATCGAGGAGAAAAATCTGGCTCCCGAGCCGGCCAAACCCGCGGTATCCCAGCCGGAGGCCAGTGCCCTTGTCGCCGCCCCGGCAGTCGAACATAACAGCCAGCCTGCTCCGGCGGCGCCCGCCGCGGCCAAGGCGGCAGGCCACAAGGATGCGGCCATCACCTCCCCCAGGCTCAACGGCGTGCTGACCGCCTCCGACGGGGTGGAGCTCTCCATCGAGGGCGGGGTGGTGCAGACCTTCAACTCCTTCAAGCTCACCAAGCCCGACCGCATCGTGCTGGACATCTTCGGCACGAAGAGCGCCCTCGACAAGAAGGTCTATCCGATCGGCGCCTTCGGCGTGGCCAACGCCCGGGTGGGCACCACGCCGGACAAGCTCAGGGTGGTGCTCGATTCCGAAGGCGGGAAACTCCCGCCGTACGAGGTGGTCAAGACCGATCTGGGTTTGAAGATCCGGCTCACGAGGGAAGGCGCCGCCAAGGCGCCGGTCCAGGCATCGGCAGGACTGCGTCGCCCCACGGCGGGAATCTCTCCCGCCGCCCCGACCGCACCTGAGGCCCCGGCGCCGGCCGCACCGGTCGCCAAGGCTGCCGAGCCTGCCGCCGTCCCGGCACCGCCGGCCGCCGCAGAGGAGGCGGCAGTTCCGGCACCGCCCGCTGCTCCGGCCGCGGCCATCCCTGCCGTCCCGCAGCCTGCCGCGGTGGTTGCCGAGGTGCCGCCCGCACCGAGGACCAAGGGCTCGCTGGAGGCGATCGATTTCAACGTGGTCGACGGGGTATCCCGCATCACCATGAAGCTCTACGGCACCTGCGAACCTTCCCAGCCGAGCAAGGGGCCGCAGGGGATCTCGCTGTCGGTCAGGAACTGCCAGGTTCCCAAGCGACTGCAGCGCGTGCTCGACACCTCCAAGTTCGGCTCCCCGGTGGTCTCGGTGACCCCCTACCAGGTCAAGGTGAAAGGTGCACCGGTGGCCAAGGTGCTGGTGAGGGTGCGCGGCAACCAGCCCTTCACCATGAGCCGCAGGGGCGACCTGGTGGTGCTTGACGTGGTCAATCCCGGCCCGATCGCCGCTCCCAAGCTCCCGTCCGCCCCGGTCCTGGTGAGCAAGGCGCCCGCGGCGGCCCCGGCGCCGACCCCGGCACAGAAGGTGGCCGAAGAGCTGGCCAAGCCGGTGAAGACCGAAGAGATGACCGAGATGCCCCGCACCGGCGACGCGCTCAGCCGCCCGGCGAAGAAGGTCTACAAGGGGAGAAGGGTGACGCTGGAATTCTCCGATGCCGACATCAGGAAGATCTTCCAGCTGATCGCCGAGGTGAGCAACCTGAACTTCCTGATCTCCGACGACGTGACCGGGACCATCAGTTTGAAGCTGGTCAACGTCCCCTGGGACCAGGCACTCGACGTGATCCTTGACTCCAAGGGGCTGGGGATGACTCGCGAGGGTAACATCGTCCAGATCAAGCCGCGCGCCAAGATCCAGACCCAGGCCGAGGAGGAGCAGGCGGCCAAGAGGGCGGCGGAGCGCAGCATGGAACTTCGCACCGCGGTCTTCGAGGTCAACTACGCCTCGGTCTCCGACGTGGCCACCCAGTTCGCCGCCCTGAAGAGCGAGCGCGGGACCATCACCCGCGACGAGAGGACCAGCAGGGTCATCGTCAAGGACGTGCAGCCCGCGCTGGACGACATGAAGCAGCTCCTGAGGACGCTGGACGCCCCTGAGAGACAGGTGATGATCGAGGCCCGCATCGTGGAGGCCACCTCCACCTTCTCCCGCGACCTCGGTGTCCAGTGGGGCCTGCACTACAAGGACGGCTCCGCCTCGTTTGCCGGCATCAACACGGTCGACTCCACCTTCGGCGGCGTGGTCTCCAGCGCCGGCCCCGGGGCCACCGGTTCCGGCGGCATGGGCCTCGGCATGTCCTTCGGCAAGCTGAGCAGCAACGTCCAGCTCGACATGCGCCTGGCGGCCTCGGCCACCATCGGCCAGATCAAGATCATCTCCACTCCGAAGGTGGTGACCCTGAACAACAAGGCTGCCAAGATCTCCCAGGGGCAGTCGATTCCGTACCAGACCACCTCCGCCGAGGGGACCAAGACCGAGTTCGTCGAGGCGGCCCTGACCCTGGAGGTCACCCCGCACATCACCGCGGACGGGGCGGTCAGCATGAAGATCAAGGCCAGCAACAACTCCCCCGGTACCGGATCTCCCCCGCCGATCAACAAGAAGGAAGCGACCACCGAGCTCGTTGTGGGCAACGGCGAGACCACGGTCATCGGCGGGATTTACGTGGACAGCGACACCGAGTCCGACAGCGGCATTCCGTTCCTTTCCGACATACCGCTCCTGGGCTGGCTGTTCAAGTCCAACAACAAGTCGAAGACCAAAACCGAATTGCTGATCTTCATCACGCCGAAGGTCGTTATTTAAGGAGATAGTATGCTGAAAAAGTTGCTCGCCAGGTTTGTTCTCTTTGCCCTGGTCCTCGCTGCGCTCACCTCCTGCGGTTCCAAAGCGGGCGGAACCGGTGAGTTCGCCACCGTCCAAGCCACGGCCAGCGCACCCACCGGGCCATTCGATGCGGACCTCGTTTCGAGCTGGACCAGTTCCACCGGCACAGCCCTCACCGCCTGCGAGGCGGGTGCTACTCCGACCATTAAGCCCGACGACGTGGCCTACACCATAACCAGCACCCCCTACAGCACGCCGAACACCGGGCAGACCAACCCGACCACCGCGTCGAACCTGATCATCGACAAGATCACCGTGGTACTGACCCCGGCCAACAGCGACACGCCGGCGCTCCCCGTCAACTTCCAGACCCAGAACCCCTCGGCGGGGCAGCTGATTACCCCGGGAAGCACCGCGGTGTCGGTCACATTCCTCACCAGAGAGCTGAAGGCCTTCATCGCCAACGAAATCGGCCTCACCACCTCGTGCACCAATGCTATCCTGAGCTATCGCGCAACGGTCTCGTTCGAGGCGCTTGAGGTCAACACCAACCGGGTCGCCACCATTACCGCTCCCGGTTTCCTGCTGGTCAACTTCACAGACCTCATCTAGCACGGCCACTTCTTCTGTGGGACCAGCTTTTCCGGACTGCCCGGGAGCCACAGCTCCGGGGCAGTCTTTGTAGCAACAGCCTTGGCAGTTATTTGATTGATTTGCATTGGATTGAGACTGAACTGGAGGGGTGTCAGATGAATTTTCAAAGGAAGATAAGCTGGATCATGCTACTGCTGGCCCTGGCCGTGCTTTTCAGTTGCTCCGGACAGCGTGACGGAAAGAGCGGCGCAACGACGGCGAAGAGGACGGCCGCCAAGGTGCTCGATCAGGACCTGCAGCTGACCAGCGACACCAACGACCAGTCGCAGCCCGCTGTTGCCTACGATACCATCAACCACCGGTACCTGACCGTGTGGACCGACTCCAGGCCCACTGACGGCCATACCTCCATCTTCGGCAACATAGTCCAAGGGAAGAACACCTACGTCGACGGCAAGCCGCGCTTCGACAACACCACGACGACGACGGCCAAGACCGGGACGCAGACAACTTTCGTCAAGACCGACTTCCAGATCTCCGACACCACCTATACCACGGGGCAGCACCTCGACCAGCGCCAGCCCAAGGTCGCCTTCTTCCCGAACACCACCGACCCGACCAAAAGCAAGTACCTGGTGGTCTGGACCGACTCCCGCAACGGCTACAGCCAGATCTACGGGCAGTTCCTGGCCGCTGACGGCTCCTATCTGACCAAGAGCGGAGGGGCCTCCGCGACCCCCAGCAACTTTCCCATCACCGAGCACGTGGCGGCCAGCTTGCCCGGAACGGTCTCGGTCACAGGCGACTACACCCCCGCGGTCTACAACGGCACGGTCTCAGTCTCCACAAGCGCACCGACCATCGTGGTCGGCTCCGGCACCAGCTTCCTGACCAGCGGGGTCGCGGCGGGGCAGGTCTTCTTTATCGACTCCGTCCAGTACGCAGTCGATTCGGTCCAGGACAACACCCATCTAACCTTGACCTCTTCCTATATCTTCCCCCTGGTCAATAGCCTCCCCGTATCCGTGGCCGGTCTTTCCTATCTCTCCTATGGGTCCGCTACCCCGTCGAATGTCGTGACCGGTACCGGCACCGATTTCACCGCGTCCGGTGCGTTGCCAGGCGACATGATCGAGGTCATGGGCAGCTACTACCAGATCGCGTCAGTGGTGAACGCGACTACCCTCACCCTGACCAGCCCGATCATCGGTTATTCCGGAGGCGGGCTCCGCTACGGCATCACGGCCCATACCGGCCAGATCGATCCTGACGTACTCTACAACCCCGTCACCCAGAAATTCGTGGTGGGGTGGATGGATACCAGTGACCTTGATACCAATCACACCTTGCAGCTGCAAGGGACCGGCTGCAGCAACTACATCATGGTCAACTATGTCCCGCACCCGAACGCCGATGATAACATCATAAGGACCGTCGACATCGACCCCTCCACCGGTGGCCTCGGAAGGAAGAAATCCTTCTCAGGCATCGTCAACATGACGGGCCTGAAGGACACCGGTGGCGCCATTATCAGCGACTGGAGCGTGCAGACCTCCGAATCCAAACCGAAGCTGGCCTTCAACGCCAGCAGCGGCGAGACCTACCTGGCCTGGGGCGGCATCAACCAGACCGTGACCATGACCGTGAACTACAGCAAGATCTCCGGCTCCTCGGCCTGCCGCTACTCCTCCCTCTTTGCGACCCGCGACGCGGATGCCAATACCAAGATCAAGCTCCGCCGCGATACCGGACTCGGGCTGGTCAACGATTACACCTTCGGGTCAGAGGCCACCTCTCCGTCGCTGGCTGTCGATCCGAACACGAACAGGCTCCTGATCGCGTGGGAGGACAACGTCAATGCCGGTACCACCGGCAAGGACATCTACGCCCAGCTCCTGGACGTGACCAGCTTCCAGAAGTACGGCAGCCAGATCAACGTCTCCACTGTCGCAGGCGATCAGAGCTCCCCGGTCGCCGCCTTCGACAACGTGAACCAGAGGTTCCTGGTGGCCTGGGAGGATGCCCGCAACCAGACCGCGAACATCTCCAACATGGACATCTACGGTCAGTTCATCGACCCGCAGGGTCAGTTGTCCGGCGGCAACACCATCATCACCGTCAATTCCGCCAACCAGATCGCCCCGGCCATCGCCTTCGGCGACGTCTACTTCAGGAAGTTCCTGGTGGTCTGGAAGGACGGCAGGCTCAACAATAACGCCGACATCTACGGCCAGCTCCTCGAGTTCTCCACCCTGCCGCAGCTGGTCATCACCGATACTTCCGGCAACCCGATATACAGCGGTTCCATCGACTTCGGCAATGTCGACGTCACCAGCAGCACCCCGTACAAGGACATCTCCTTCAAGATCCGCAACGACGGTAACTCGCTTTTGACCATCAGCTCGATCTCCGACCCGACCTCGCCGTATTCCTTCACCACGCCGAAGCCGTACACGGTCGCCCCCGGGACCAGCGCCGACATGACGGTCCGTTTCGCACCGACCGGCGCAGGTTCCTTCTCGGACCCGACCAAGGGCTACCAGATGGTCTTCAACTCCGACGGCGGGAAATCGGTGGTCTACCTCTCCGGAGCCGGCGTCGGCACGCTGCCGCTCTCCATCGCCAATACCACGCTCCCCGACGCAGCGGCAGGCGCCGTCTACCCCGGCGCCACCCTGAGCGCCAACGGCGGCGTGGTCCCCTACGGTTCCTGGTCTGTCACCTCCGGCGTCCTCCCGCCGGGACTCTCCCTCGACCCGGCTACCGGCAAAATCAGCGGAACGGTCAACTCCTCGGCCCTCCCTTCCTACTCCTTCTGGGTTTCTGTGACGGACGGCGCCGGGACCAAGGCGACCAAGCAGTTCACCATCAACGTCACCTCGATCAGCATCACCACGACGTCGCTTAAGCCCTGGACCCAGCTGCAGCGCGGCTACAGCCAGCAGCTTACCGCCGCCGGGGCGGATGGAACCCCCCTCTCCTCGGGCGTCTCCTGGGCCGTCGTTGGCTCCGCACCGCAGGGACTGCAGGTTACCTCGACAGGTGTTATCACGGATGAGAGCACTACCAGCCAGGGCCCGTTTTTGGCAGGCACCAACTCGCTCACCGTTTCCGCGACCTACACCGACTCCGGTACCGGCAAGACCTTCGTCGCCACCAAGACCTTCTCGCTGGTGATCAACCCGGCAATGACCATAACGACTTCGAGCCTCCCCTCCAGCGTGGTCGGCAGCAACTACTCACAGCCGCTCTCCATGCTGGGCGGGACGCCCTCCTACACCTGGTCAGTGACCGGGACGCTGCCGCCGGGGCTGAACCTCGACTCCAGCACCGGCACCATCTCCGGGTTCTCCACCGCAGTCTCTCCCGACACCGGACCCTTCGGTTTCACGGTCAAGGTCACCGACACCACCGGCGCCTCGACCACCAAGGTCCTCAGTATCCAGATCAATGCAGCGCTCGATATTTCGAACCCCACCACCGGAACCGGCAGCCCTGTGGACGCCACCACCGGGACCGGCTACAGCTACCAGTTCCAAGCCACCGGCGGCAAATCGCCGTACTCCTGGGCCATCACCGCCGGGGGGCTGCCGGGAGGTCTGGGCCTCAATCCTTACACCGGGCTGGTGAGCGGAACTCCCACCACGACCGGCACCTACTCCTTCTCGCTGCAGGTCAGCGACACTTCCGGGGCCGTGAAGGCCAAGACGTACACCATCACGGTGGTGAACCCGCTCAGCATCACCACCACGGCCCTGTCCAACTGGACCCAGGGAACGGCCGGCTATAGCCAGCAACTGGCGTTCAGCGGCGGTAAACCGAGTGTCACCTGGTCCATCTCCGCGGGTTCCGGCGCCGGCACCACCAGCCCCATCCCCGGCCTGACCCTCGATGCCGCTACCGGAAAAATTACCGGTACACCGACTGCCGCCGGCTCCTACACCTTCACCATAGCGGCCACGGACAGCAACGCCTCCAAGGCGACCAAGTCCTATGCCGTGACCATCAGCCCGGCAGTGGCGATCCTGACCAGCACTCTCCCCGACGCCTCCACCTACAACCTGTACTTGCAGCAGCTCTCCATGTCAGGCGGGACAGGTCCCTATACCTGGAGCATAACGAGCAGCACCGGGCTTCCCCCCGGCCTCCTGCTCGACTCGCTGACCGGGACCATCAGCGGCATTCCGACCGGCGCCGCCCAGAGCTATGGCTTCACCATTCAGGTGGTCGATGCGGTCGGGGCCAAGACCACACAGGACCTCTCGATCAAGGTGGCGACCGCGTCGGCGCTGTCGATAACCACCACGACGCTGGGAGTCCTCACCGTCGGAACTCCGGTAGACGTGACGCTTAAGAACAGCGGCGACCCGAGTACCTACAACTACACCTGGAGCCTCATCGGCGGAGCCCTGCCGAAAGGGCTTGGTCTCGACACTGTCGTGGGGACCATAGCCGGGACACCGACCACGGCCGGCCCCTACACCTTCGACCTCAAGGTCGTGGAAGACCTCCAGGGGACGCCGACCGGGAGGAGCGCCACCCAGCACTTCAACTCCACCGTAGGCAGCAACACCTCGAACGCCGGAACCATCGTCTTTACCGACAATGCCCAGACTCCTGTCGAGATCACCTCGCAGGACTTCGGAAACGTCCTGGCCGGGGGATACGTCACTGTCACCAAGAACGTGCTGATCAAAAACGCCGGCAACTCCCCGATGGTAATAAGCGGTTCAAGCTTCACCGATGCGTCCTTTAGCGGCATCGTGAACCCCAACTACACCATTAACGGCGGCTCGACACTGCTGGTGTCGATCTCCTTCCTGCCGCCGCAGGCCAAGGCCTACTCCGGGACATTTACCGTCAAGTTCCAGAGCGGCGAGACCGCGAGCCTCAACCTCGCCGGTACCGGTGCCACCGCGCTCGCCTCGATCGCCCCGGGGAGCGCCGGCACCACCCTGAACAGCGCCATATCCTCCTACACGCTGAGCCCGACCTCGGCGGTGCTGACCTCTACCAAGCCGGCCGACGTCACCATCTCGCAGGCCATCTCCGTGCGGCTCGACCAGGTTCAGCCCGCAGGGACGGTGGACGTGAACGTCGACTTCGTCACCCTCCCGACTGACGCGGTCTTCTACCGGGTGACCAATAACGTCTGGACCGAGATCACCCCGGTGAAAACAGTTGGAAATAAGGTCACCTTCTCCATGACCGACAACGACACCATGGATTCCGATCCCACGGCGGGAAGCATCCAGGATCCGATCGTGGTCGCGACCAAAACCACCACCACAGGCGGCAGCACCGGCGGCACGACCACGAACACCCCGGTACCCTCCTCCGGTGGCAAGAGCGGCTGCTTCATCGCCACCGCCGCCTACGGCAGCTATCTCGACCCGCAGGTCATGGTGCTCAGGCACTTCAGGGACAACGTGCTCCTCCAGAGCCGCCCGGGTACCGCCTTCGTCAAGTTCTACTATCACTACAGTCCGCCTGTCGCAGACTTCATCAGGGAGCACGAGTTCCTGAGGCTGCTGACCCGCTGGGCGCTCACTCCGCTGATCTTCGCGGTCAAGTATCCGCTGAGCCTGCTGGCGCTGCCGCTGCTGGCCCTTATCGCCTTTTTCCGCAGTCTCAAGGGAATCCGCGTCTCTTCCCGTTCCCACACCCTGCGCTAGGCGCAGGGAAGGCTGACGTTAACAACATGGAGTAACAGATGTTCAAGAAGCTTCTCGCAGTGACAGTAGTATCTTTATCGTTAGTTGCCTGTTCCAGTGCCCCTACCAAGGAACAGGTGAAGGAATCAGTCAAGAGGATCGTGCCGGTGAACTTCGATGTGGAGCAGGTCTCCGAGCTGAAGGACGTACCTGGCCTTTATGAGGTAGTGCTGCGGGTAAACAAGCAGCCGATCGTGGTCTATGTCGACAAGAAGGCCCAGTATGTCTTCTCGGGGAGTCTCATGTCCCTGGACAAGAAGATCAATCTCACTGCCGAGACTCAGAAGAAGTTCCTTCCGAAACAGTAACCCTGACAGGTTGACTGCAACGCAAATCCTGTAATAGTCGAGAGGAAGCCAGGGGACGCCTGGCTTTCTTGTAGGAGAATAGGCATGTTGAGGTATCTTACCGCGGGCGAATCACACGGCCCGCAGCTGACGGCGATCGTGGAGGGTATACCTTCCGGTCTCAATCTCAGCGAAGAAGCAATCAATGACGATCTGGCCCGCAGGCAAGGCGGATACGGCCGGGGCGGCAGGATGCAGATCGAGACCGACCGGGTGCGGATCCTCTCCGGCGTGCGCTGGGGGGAGACCATGGGCTCTCCCATCACGCTGGTGGTGGAGAACTCGGACTGGGTCAACTGGGAAAAGCGGATGTCCCCCTACGAGGAGTACCGCGACGAGAGCATCCACGTGACCCGTGCGCGTCCCGGTCATGCCGATCTTCCCGGCGCCATCAAGTACAACCAGCGCGACGTGAGGAACATCCTGGAGCGCTCCAGCGCCCGCGAGACCGCCGTTCGGGTCGCCGTCGGCGGGGTCGCCAAAGCCTTCCTTTCCCGCTTCGGCATCGCCGTCACCGGTTGCGTGCTGGAACTGGGGGGCGTGAAGGCCA
The DNA here is from genome assembly GCF_056994735.1 of Geomonas sp. Taxonomy (NCBI): domain Bacteria; kingdom Pseudomonadati; phylum Thermodesulfobacteriota; class Desulfuromonadia; order Geobacterales; family Geobacteraceae; genus Geomonas; species Geomonas sp. The sequence continues at coordinate 583 of NZ_JBXKJL010000430.1, read as the reverse complement.
GGCGTCCCGAGCTGGGAGTAGAGGAGCTGCAGCACGTCATCGCCGCCTCCCCGGTCTACACCTATGACGCCGAGGCAGAAGTCGAGATGATCGCTGCCATCGATCGCGCCAAGGCTGACGGCGATACGCTCGGTGGCGTGGTGGAGGTGCGGGTGAGCGGCCTGCCGGCAGGGCTGGGGAGCCACGTGCAGTGGGACCGGCGCCTCGACGCCCGACTCGCCTGTGCAGTGATGAGCATCCAAGCCTTCAAGGGCGTCGAGGTCGGCGCCGGTTACGAGACCGCCAGAAGGCCCGGCTCCCAGATCCACGACGAGATCTTCTTCGATGCCGACCGCATCGCCGCAGGTGAAAAGAGTGGCTTCTACCGGAAGAGCAACAACGCAGGCGGGCTGGAAGGTGGGATAACCAACGGCGAGGAGATCGTGATCTCCGGGGCCATGAAGCCGATCCCGACTCTCTACCAGCCCCTGCAGTCGGTCGATATCGTCACCAAGGAAGCCTACAAGGCTACCGTGGAGCGCTCCGACGTCTGCGCCGTTCCGGCCGCCTCCGTGGTGGCCGAGGCGGTAGTCGCCATCGAGGT
>NZ_JBXKJL010000429.1:0-9297 GCF_056994735.1 Geomonas sp. | reverse complement strand
TTGCTGACGTTCTCATCGGAGATGACGTCCTTGGCGGAGATGGCTTCGGCGGTCTCCTTGGTGATGGCCAGGGCCTTCTTGAAATCGGTCTGGGGCACCGTGAAGGTGAAGTCGGTGAATCCCGCCTCGCTGACGTTCTGGACGATCATGTCGACGGAGATATTGGCATCGGAGAGCGGCGAAAGGATCTGGGCCGCAATACCCGGCTTATCGGGAACCTGCATCACTGCTATCTTCACTTCATCCTTGGCATACGCGATACCGGAGACGAGCACTGCTTCCATATCTTTATCCTCCTTGGTCACCATCGTTCCGAGATTTTCATTGAAGCTTGAGCGGACGTGCACGTCCACGTTGTATTTCTTGGCGAACTCGACGGAGCGGATCTGGAGCACTTTTGCGCCGAGGCTGGCGAGCTCCAGCATCTCCTCGTAGGAGATACGCTCGATCTTCTTCGCATCCTTGCAGATGTTGGGGTCGGTGGTGTAGACGCCGTCCACGTCGGTGTAGATCTCGCAGACGTCGGCCTTCAGCGCGGCCGCCATGGCCACAGCGGAGGTGTCGGAGCCGCCGCGGCCCAGGGTGGTGATGCTGCCGGTGCTGTCGATCCCCTGGAAGCCGGCCACGATGATGATGGTGCCGTCCTTCAGGTCCGTCCTCACCTTCTCATCCGGGATCTCCTCGATCCTGGCCTTGCTGTAGGCGCTGTCGGTGATGATCGGAACCTGGAAGCCCAGGTACGACTTGGCCTTGTATCCCATGGACTTGAGGGTCATGGCAAGAAGGGCGATGGAGACCTGCTCTCCCGCGGCGACGAGGACGTCGTATTCACGGTTATCTGGAAACTCGCAGACCTCGTTGGCCAGCGCCACCAGCTTGTTGGTCTCGCCAGACATGGCGGAGACGACCACGACCATGTCGTTGCCTGCATCGTAAGTTTTTGCCACTCTTTTCGCGACGTTGCGTATCCGCTCGACGGACCCCATCGAGGTGCCGCCGTATTTTTGGACCACCAAAGCCATGTCAGTCCTCCTTGTACTCACTGTAGATCAGCGGCGGTTTTTCAACCAGGCCCGCGGTTGGAATGACTTTATTACCAAGAATAAACCAGCGGGTCAAAACATTTTTTTACTGTGCCTGCATCGACCTCGGCCACGGCCATCTCACCCTCGTGGTGTCGATCGAGACGGTCGAGCCTGGAGGGAGTCGCCTTCCTGATCCCAATGCCGCAAAATACTGGCTCTTTATACGGTAAACGGGGGAACCTGGCGGGCGGGAAACGATTACCGAGCAGGCGGTGGAACGGCAGGATATTACTCCGGGAAAAGGAGCTTCAAAAGGCTCTCAGCCCTCGATCCGGCCAGGGAGATGAAAATCTCCCTGCCGTCGCCACCGGCATGGGCAAAGGAGATGGTGACGGCCTGGGGAGGAAGCTCCTCCCCCAGCCGCTCGGCCCACTCCACCACGCAGACGCCGGCCCCGAAGAAGTACTCGTGGAAACCGAGATCTTCGATCTCCTCGGCACCCGACAGGCGGTAGAGGTCGAAGTGGTACAGGGGGAGCCTCCCCTCGTAGATGTTCAGGATGGTATAGGTCGGGCTGGTGATCGGTGTCTGCGGATCGACCTCCAACCCCTCCGCGACCCCCTTGGTAAACTGGGTCTTGCCGGCGCCGAGGTCGCCGACCAGGGCGATGAAGTCGCCCGGCTCCAGAACACGGCCCAGTCGGGCGCCGAGCTCAATCGTCTCGGCGGCGCTTCCGGTAATAATCTTGAACATGCGGGCTTAACCTATCATCGTCCGGATCAGGTCGATGCGACCGATGACCCCTACCACCTTGTCCCCCTCGACCACCGGTACGGAGTGGACCCTCCTGTTGCTCATGATGTCAGCTACCTCGCTGACCGGGGTTTCGGGTCCGACGCTGAAGACTTCCTGGGAGTAGATATCCCCCACCGTCTGGCCGGTCCACTTCTGGAGCTCCTTTTCGAACTTTTTATCGCTCTCCAGGTAGATGACCCAGTCGAAGATGGAGACGACCGTGGGGATGTGCAGGTTCTTGTCCTGCTCCACCAGGTCGCTCTCAGAGACGATCCCGATGAGGGTGCCGTCGTTATCGACGACCGGGGCGCTGCTGATGCGGCTTTCGGCAAAGAGGGTGGCGAGCTCTCTCACCGTCGTTTCCCGGCGGACGGTGATGACATCCTTGGTCATGACATCTTTAGCATTCAGCATAGTGTCTTTCTCCCTGTTCAGAGGTTTATATGAATGCCCCCCTGGTCCAAAGTCTTGAAGACCTCCCCTTTGACAAATGGTTTAGGGGCCTCCCCCCTTGTCAAAGGGGGGCGCGGGGGGGATTTGCTTCCGGTTCAGCGTCATCCCCGAGTGCATCTGTCGGGGATCCAGCTCTGGATTCCCGCTTAAGCCCGCGGGAATGACGGCAATTGCACCCTCTTCCGGGGGGCGAGGGAGAAGATAGGCCACACCAAGCAAGGGCGACATCACGTCCCCCCTTGTCAAAGGGGGGGACAGGGGGGATTCGCCTCTACCTTTAGCGTCATCCCTGAGTGCCTCTATCGGGGATCAAGCTCAGGATCCCCCGCTTAAACCCGTGGGAATGACGGCAATTGCACCCGCCGCAGCGCCTCAGGGAGCATCTCCTGGACGTCCGTGGCCTTCATCCCCTGCGTCCCCATCCGCTCCACCAGGAGGTCGGCCGCATGACCATGGATGAACGCCCCCAACTGGCAGGCCTCGAAAGGAGGATACCCCTGCCCCACCAGCGAGGCCACGATCCCCGTCAGGACGTCTCCCATCCCCCCGCTGGCCATGCCGGGGTTGCCGCTGCCGTTTATGGCGATACTACCGTCGGGGGCGGCGATGATGCTGCGGGCGCCCTTGAGGATCAGGTGAACCTGGTACTTCGTCGCGAACTCCCTGGCGCAGCCGATGCGGTCGGCCTCCACCTGCGGGACGCTCACCCCCGCGAGCCGCGCCATCTCGCCCGGGTGCGGGGTCAGCACGGTCACCCTTCCCCGCCTGCCAAGAAGCACCTCCTGCTTCACCGCGAGGGCATTGAGGCCATCTGCGTCGACAACGAGGGGCTTGCCCCAGGCAGCCAGGAAGGAATGCACCAGGAAGACCGTCGATGGATGGGTACCGATTCCAGGACCGAGCGCCACCACATCCTTCCCCTGCGCAGCCTGCAGCAGCTCCGGCAGCGCCCCTGCCTGCAGGTGCCCCGTCCCCGGTTTGCCGACCGGCATGGTCATGGACTCCGTGGTCTTGACCTCGAGGACCGGATTGAGAGCGGCCGGCACGGCCAGAGAGACCAGCCCCGAGCCGGTGCGGACCGCACTGTTTGCGGCCATGGCGGCAGCGCCGCTTTTCCCCGTGGAACCGGCGATGACCAGGCAGTGCCCGTTACTTCCCTTGTGGGCCGCGACGGGGCGAGGACGGATCATGTCGCGGGCGCAGGAGAGATCGACAAACTGGCATCCTTCCGCCTCGGCCACCACGGCGTCCGGCATCCCGATCTCCCTCACCAGCAGCCGCCCGCAGAGCTCGCCGCCGGGGTAGAGGACGTTTCCGAGTTTTGCCAAGGCGAAGGTGACGGTGAGGTCGGCCCTGACGGCCCTGCCAAGGATACGGCCGCTCGCGGCATCAACTCCCGACGGGATATCTACCGCCACCACCGGGAGAGCGGCGGAATTGATCATGTCGATCGCGTCGCCGTAAATCCCCGTCACCTCGCTCTTCACGCCGGTCCCGAGCAGGGCGTCGACTATCAGGGTAGCGTCCTTGAAGAGAGCGGCATGCCGCGACGGTCCTTCGGGGGCAACCACCACCTGCCCGGGCACAAGCCGGGCGAGATTGGCCGCGGCATCGCCGGTCACGACCTCCGGGGGAGCCAAAAGGAGCACGGGAGCATCCCACCCCCTTTCAGCCAGCAACCGGGCGATGACGAAACCGTCGCCGCCGTTGTTCCCCTTCCCGGCGACGATAAGGGCACGCTTACCCTCGCGCGCCCCGAAGGTCTCGGTGATGGCGTCGGCGCAGCTTCTCCCCGCGTTCTCCATCAGAGTGAGCCCCGGAATCCCGAATTCCCGGATAGCCCTTTGATCCATGAGCTGCATGACCTGACCGCTCACAACCTTCATCAGCGCTCCAGTACCACCATGGCCACGGCGCATCCCGCGTCGTGTGAAAGGGAGAGGAAGCAGGAGGATAACCCGATTTCTTGGAACATCTCCAGGGCGCGCCCGTAGAGCCTCAACTCCGGCTTCCCCAGTTCATCATTGACCACCTCGACATCGTGCCAGCTGAGCCCGTCGCGAAGCCCGGTCCCGAGCGCCTTCAGGAATGACTCCTTGGCGGCGAAACGCAGGGCATAGTGCTGTGCGCTGTTCTTCTTGCCGGAGCAGTACTCCAGCTCCACCGAGGTGAAGAGTCTCCGGAAGAGACTGTCGTTCCCCTGCACGAGGAAACGCTGGAATCTTGCTATTTCAACGATGTCTACGCCGGTGCCATAAATCAAAAGACGAACCTCAAAAGGCTGTTAACAGGGATATACAGGATGTACAGGATAAAGGAAATCAAAACTGAAGTTCCCACCCCGTCCATTGTACTCTCCCGTGAGGAGAGAGATAGAATGTCCCCCCCTTGTCAAAGGGGGGACAGGGGGATTTGCCTTGTACCTTAAGAACAGGCATGGGATTGATGGATAACCCCAAAAGGGTGAATCAATGATTTCATCCTGTCCATCCTGTCCATCCCTGTTCCTGGTCTGAGCTTTTTGAAGCATCACGTGCACCCGTTCGTGCCGAGCCTGTCGAAGCACGCATTGTTAGATTACTTCAGCGACTCCCGCCACTCATTCATCACCCCCGGCAGGTCCAGGGAGTTATCACCCAATGCCTTCGCGACCGCGGTCTCGATCGTGGCCCGTTCCCCGAGAGACTTCAATATCCCCTGGACAGCATACCACCCGTAGCGAGCCACCATGAAATTCGCCATGGAGTAGCTCTGCTGATAGGCCACCCCCGCCTCGTCACCGGACATCGAGGTGAAGGCCCCGGACAGCGTGGAAAGTGGCATCAGGCGGGCCCGGTTTACCGTGCCGTAGAAGTCACTGCCCTCATGACTGAACTCCTTCCGTTCCTCGATTACCGCCAGCCCCTCGTTCAACCAGGTAGGGATGTTGCCCCGGGTAAGCTCGGAAATGACCACGTGGGTGAATTCATGGAAGATAATGCCACGCATCTGTTTGCTGACCTTGGTGATCCCGCCCACCGGCAGCCTGATCTTCCCGTCGTAGAGGCCACCGGACCAGTCGGGCCCGGCCGTGACGCTGCTGTAGTCCTTCTTGGTGTAGAGGAGCACCGGTATGCGGGTTTTCGGAAAGTAGTTCAGGTCGGCCCCGACCGTGTTGTAGGCACTCTCCAGGGCATCGAGGACTTCGGCCGAAAGCCCGGCGGGAAGCTCGGCGTCGAAGCTTAGGTCGAACATGGAGCTGTAGCCCTTCTCCATCTTCGACTCGACCGGCAGCTCTCGCTCGGCCTTCACCAGGAGGGAGAGGAGCATCTTGTTCTGAGCTTCGACCTCCAGGCCCCGGCGCCAGATTGCGACCGCGCCGGCAAGATCGCCGGTATCATAGCCGATCTTGCCGAGGTAGATGATCGCTTCGATACGATCGGGAAGCTGTTCGAATTCGGCGCGGGCGGCTTCGTAATTCTTGCCCAGGTACAGGGCCAGGCCGCGCATCAGGCCGAAGTCCTTGACCTCCGGGATGAGATCACGAGCCTCGCCGAAATATTCCGCAGCCTCCACATAGCGGCTGGCCTTCATGTACCGCTGCGCGACCTCGGAGTATCCGTAGGCGACGTCACTTTTCACCGCAGCGTTATAGGGATAGAGGGATAAGGCACGTCTCAACGCCTCGACGGCCTTGTCCAGCTCTCCGCGGTTTATGAGTTCACGTATTTGGGCGCTATAGGAGATGGAGTCGGCGGCAGTTGCCGGGCCGGCGAGGAGGGCGAGGGTCAGGAGGATCAATGCGGCAGAGCGTGCGGTAATGATCATGTGGCCGCCTTTGCAGGAGTCTTGCCTTAAGTTTCAGCGTCATCCCCGAGTGCCTCTATCGGGGATCCATCATGTGGCCGCCTTTGCAGGAGTCTTGCAGCCCCCTCACCCCTGCCCTCTCCTCGGGGGCGAGGGAGAGAACCTCACGTCCCCCCCTTGTCAAAGGGGGGACAGGGGGGATTTGCCTTCAGCTTCAGAGTCATCCCCAAGTGCCTCTATCGGGGACCCAGCATGTGGCCGCCTTTGTAGGAGTCTTGCAGCCCCCTCCCCCCTGCCATCTCCCGGGGGCGAGGGAGGGAACCTCACGTCCCCCCCTTGTCAAAGGGGGGACAGGGGGGATTTGCCTTCAGCTTCAGAGTCATCCCCGAGTGCCTCTATCGGGGATCCAGCATGCGGCCGCCCGAGTGCCTCTATCGGGGATCCAGCATGTGGCCGCCTTTGTAGGAGTCTGGCAGCCCCCTCCCGCCTGCCATCTCCCGGGGGGCGAGGGAGGGGCCCTCACGTCCCCCCCTTGTCAAAGGGGGGACAGGGGGGATTTGCCTCTGAACGAAAACTTACCCTCTCGCCTTGCGGATGCTCTTAACGATCCCCGGGACATCCAGGCCGTAGGCCGCCTTCAACTCCGCCTGCTCACCCTGCTCGATGAAGCTGTCGGGGTAGCCCAGGCGAACCACCCGCACTCCGGTCACCCCTTCCTCCTCGAGGAGTTCGAGGACCGCAGTCCCGAAACCGCCCTGCAGCGCATTGTCCTCCAGGGTGAAAAGCATCCCCGTCTCGGCCAGGTCCAGTATCAACTCCCGGTCGATCGGCTTCACGAACCGCGCATTCATGACGGCGAGGTCAAGCCCTTCCTTGGCCATCTCCGTCGCGGCCTCCATGGCCGACTGCACCATGGTACCGACGGCGACAATGGCCCCGTCCTTTCCTTTGCGCACCAGCTCGCCCTTGCCGACGGGAAGCGGCTTGAGGATCTGGTCGATCGGGACGCCAAAGCCGTTGCCCCTCGGGTAGCGGACGGCAGCGGGACCGTCGAGGGTCGTCGCGGTCGCCAGCATGTGCTGCAGCTCGTTCTCGTCCTTGGGCGCCATCACGGTCAGCCCCGGAAGCTGGCGCAGGTAACTGATATCGAAGACCCCGTGGTGGGTGGGACCGTCGTTGCCGACCACGCCGGCGCGGTCGATGGCGAAGAGCACCGGGAGATCCTGCAGGCAGACGTCGTGGCAGAGCTGGTCGAAACCGCGCTGCAGGAACGACGAGTAGAGCGCGACCACCGGGCGGAACCCCTGGGCCGCGAGCCCGGCCGCGAAGGTGACCGCATGCTGCTCGGCGATGCCGACATCGAAGAAGCGCTCCGGGAACTCGTTGGCGAACGGGGTGAGACCGGTGCCGTCAGGCATCGCCGCCGTCACCGCCACGATCTTCTCGTTTTCCCGCGCCAGTTTCCTTACGGCGTCACCGAAGACACCTGTGTAGGAAGCGGCGCCCCCCTTCCCTTTCAGGACCTTTCCCGTTTCCTTCTCGAACGGCCCCACGCCATGGAAGAGCGACGGGTTGGCCTCGGCAGCGGGATAGCCCTTGCCCTTCTTGGTGATGACGTGGATCAGCACGGCGTCGTCGAAGCGCTTGACGTTCTCCAGGGTTTCCAGCAGGAGCGGGATGTTGTGGCCGTCGATGGGCCCGATGTATTCGAACCCGAAGGCCTCGAAGAGCATGCCCGGGGTGAAGAGCCCCTTGAGCGATTCCTCCGCCCTCTTGGCGACCTTGAGAGCAGACTGGCCGAACATCGGCATGCCCTCGAGGAATGCCTCCAGCTCCTTCTTCGCCCTGTGCACGAACTCACTGGTGATGGTGCGCGACAGGAGGCTGGACATGGCCCCGACGTTGGGAGAGATCGACATCTCGTTGTCGTTGAGGATCACCACCAGGTCCTTGTTCAGCTCCCCTGCGTGGTTCAGCCCCTCGTACGCAATCCCCCCGGTCATGGAACCGTCCCCGATCACCGCCAGCACCTTGTTGCGCTGCCCCTTGAGATCGCGCCCCACCGCCAGGCCGAGGGCCGCCGAGATCGAGGTGGAGGAGTGCCCGACGTCGAAGGAGTCGTGCTGCGACTCGCCCCTCTTCGGGAAGCCGCTGATACCGCCCATGGTCCGCAGGGTATGGAAAGAGTCGTTTCTCCCGGTCAAAAGCTTGTGGGCGTAGGCCTGGTGCCCAACGTCCCAGACGATCTTGTCCAGGGGCGAGTCGAAGACGCGATGGAGTGCTATGGTGAGCTCGACCACGCCGAGGCTCGGCGCCAGGTGCCCGCCGTTCTTGGCGCAGGTATCGATGATCCTGGTGCGGAGCTCGGAGGCGAGCTGATCGAGCTCGCGGATGGAGAGCTTCTTCAGCTGCCTCGGATCGGTGATGCCATCGAGGATCGACGGCATCACGATTTCCTCTTGACGATATAGGATGCTATCTGGCGCAGAGGTTCGGCACGCTCGTCAAAGGGAGCGAGGGCATCGAGCGCCATCTGCACCAGTTCCTGCGCCCTGGCCTTCGAGGCCTCCAGCCCCACCAGCGCCGGATAGGTCGCCTTGCCGCGTGCCTCGTCGCTTCCCGCGTCCTTGCCGAGCTCCTCGGTGGTCCCTTCCACGTCGAGGATGTCGTCCGCGATCTGGAAGGCCAGCCCGATAGCCTCGGCGTAGCGGGTCAGGGACGCGAGACCGCTCTCGCTGGCGCCGCCTAGGATGGCGCCGGCGCGGACCGAGGCGCGGATCAGGGCGCCCGTCTTGTGGGTATGGATGTAGGACAAGGTGGCGAGATCGATCTCCTTCCCTTCGCTCTCCATGTCGACTACCTGGCCGCCGACCATGCCGCGGGATCCGGAGGCGAGGGCGATCTCCTGGATCACCTTGAGCCTGGCCGCGGGGTCCGTGCCGGCTTCGGGGCGGGAGAGGAGGATGAAGGCCTCGGTGAGGAGGGCGTCGCCGGCCAGGATGGCCGTGGCCTCGCCATAGACCTTGTGGTTGGTCGGATTTCCCCTGCGGAAGTCGTCGTCATCCATGGCCGGGAGGTCGTCGTGGATCAGCGAGTAGGTGTGGATCATCTCCATGGCGCAGGCCGCCGGGAGAGCGCTCTCGAGCCTGCCGCCGACCGTCTCGCAGGCAGCCAGCATCAGCACCGGGCGCACGCGTTTTCCGCCGGCGAAGACCGAGTAGCGCATCGAGCCGTGAAC
>NZ_JBXKJL010000428.1:0-93109 GCF_056994735.1 Geomonas sp. | reverse complement strand
ACGATGTCCTTCTTCATAATGTCCTCCTTTGATGGTTATTTGATTGATGCAGGTCAAATTACTAGAACTAGAGCACACCCTTCGACAGGCTCAGGGTGAACGGCGGTAGTCGTTGGATTTCAAGGTGACCCTGCCGAAGCCGGTCAACATCCACTCGTTCGTGCCGAGCCTGTCCAAGCTCCTCCTGTCGGTAATGGAACCCGTTCGTGCCGAGCCTGTCCAAGCTCCCCTTGTCGGTATTGAGACCGTTCGTGCCGAGCCTGTCCAAAGCTCCCATTGTCGGTATCGAGACCGTTCGTGCTGAGCCTGTCGAAGCACGCATTTATTGTTTTCCTTCCTTGCCCTTGATCATCTTCACCAGCTCCAAGGCGATCTCGTACTTCCCGAAAGGCGGAATCAGATAGAAGCCGCCGACCTTCTCGAAGGCCCCCTCGATGAACTCCCGGGCAATGGCGAGCCCTTCCCTAACCCCGTCTTCCCCCGCTTTTCCGGCCATCCGGGCCCTTATTTCGTCGGGAATCACGATACCGGGAACCTCGTTGTGCAGGAACTCGGCGTTTCTCCCGCTCACCAGCGGCAGCACGCCGGGGAGGATCGGGATCCCGAGGTCGCGGGTGAGCTCCAGCATCCGGTCGAGGACCTTCAGGTCGTACATCGGCTGGGTCTGTGCGAACGAGGCGCCATTCTCGACCTTCCTGGCAAGCCTTGCCACCTGCCCTTCCATCTTCTGGGTATTGGGATTGAAGGCCGCGCCGATGGTGAACCCGGTCCCGGCACCGATGGGACTCCCCATGGCGTTGACCCCGCGGTTCAGATCGCCCAGCAACTTGATCAGGGTGAAGGAATTCAGGTCGAAGACAGAGGAGGCACCCGCCTCACCGCCGACGCTGGCCGGATCGCCGGTGACCGCCAGGATGGAGGTGACACCGAGGAGGCTCGCCCCCATCAGGTCGGACTGAAGCCCGATCAGGTTCCGGTCGCGGCAGGTGACGTGGGCAATGACCTCGATTCCCACCTCCCGCCGGATCAGCGAGGCCAGGGCGATATTCCCCATCCTCACCCGCGCCAGGGGATTCTCCGCCAGGTTGATGGCGTCGGCTCCCGCTTCCTTGAGAGCGCGGCTTCCCTCCAGGATTTTCGAGCAGTCAAGACCCTTGGGTGGATCAAGCTCGACCGTGACCACCTTCCTTGCCCCCCACCCCGCCAGGAATCCTGCCGCGGCGGCCCCTGCGGGTTCACCCCCCGGGGAAATGGTGCCGGCACTCCTGACCGCGCGGGAAACCGGCCGCAGTCCACGCAGACGCCGGGCCATGTTCCTGATGTGCTCCGGCGTGGTGCCGCAGCACCCCCCCACCAGGGAAGCTCCGGCCAGGACCATTTCCTCCGCCATCGCGGCAAAGTAGTCCGGGGTGGTGCGATAGATGTAGCGCCCCTCGTGATATTCAGGAAACCCGCTGTTGGGATAGGCGGAGATCGGCAGATCCGTCACAGCAGCCATGCGCTTCAGGGTCGCCAGGAGCTCGAGGGGTCCGGCTCCGCAATTGGCGCCGATGACGTCGGCCCCGGCCGCGACCAGGCGCAGAGCCGCAGCCTCGGCCTCGATCCCGCCGGTAAGCCTGGAACCTTCCCCGAAGGCGAGACTGGCGACCACGGGGAGCCCGGTTTCCTTGGCGGCCGCTACGGCCAGTTCCAGCTCCCCGAGCTCCGCGAAGGTCTCCAGCATCAGGAGATCGGCTCCCCCTTCTGCCAGGGCCGCAGCCTGCGCGCGGAAGGTTGCCCGCACCTCATCCTGCGTCAGCTCCCCCTTCCCGCGCCCCAGCGGGCCCATGGAACCGGCAACGAAGACCTCGTGCCCCTGAGCCGCGCGCCGGGCGAGGAGCGCTCCCTGCCGGTTTATCTCGGCCACCTTGGCGCCCAGACCGATAGCGGAAAGCTTCACGGCATTGGCGCCGAAGGTGTTGGTCTCGATGACTCGAGCGCCGCATGAGATATATTCCTCATGGAGAGCCAGCACAAGCTGAGGCCGAACCAGGTTCAGGTGCTCGAAGTTCGCATCGAGTGCGACCCCCCTTGCATAGAGCATGGTTCCGATGGCTCCATCGCCGACCAGTACCTCTTCAGCCGTCGTTGCGAGAAAAGAGCGCGACATCAGCGTCCTCCCAACACCTTGATCAGGTGCGGCACAAGCTGCTTTTTCCGGGACATGACGCCCTTCATCTCGAAGACCTGCGGCTCCGGCTGCGGGTACCCCATGAAGCGGCCGTACGCCTGCCCCCCTTCCATGAGGAACATGGTGCTTTCCGTGGAGATATCGGTCACCATCAGACCTGCCAGGTCGAGCTTTTCCGTGACCCGCAGGGAGGCGAGAGCGGCTTTGAGTTCACGCTTCATGGAGTTGAATTCACCGAAGCCGAAGACCTCCACCTGGCCGACCCCGAAGCGGAGTTCCCCCTGGTTGAAGAGTTTGAAATCCGAGCCGACAACGCGTTCCGGGCTGCCGTAGCCGGACAAGGCACCGGAGGCCGCGAAGAGCTCGGCCCCGAAGCTCTCCCAGTCCAGACCGGCCTGGGCGGCCAGGGTCTGCACCGCGTTCCGGTCCCGCTGCGTGGTGGTCGGGGACTTCAGTATCACGGTGTCGGAGAGGATGCCGGCCAGCAGGAGCGAGGCGATCTCCGCCGGAGGGATCACACCATGCTCGGCGTACAGGGAGGCCACCAGCGTGCAGGTGCTTCCCACCGGAGCGGTCACGAAGGGGATCGGAGAGCTGCTGGGAGGATTCCCCAGCTTGTGGTGATCGATGACCTCCAGGATTTCCACATCCTCGGCACCCGGGACCGACTGGGAAAGCTCGTTGTGATCGACCAGGATGAGGGCGTAGGGAAGCGGGGCCAGAAGCGACGATTTGGTAGCCACACCGGCAAGGGTGCCGTCGTCCTCAAGGACCAGAACAGCGGTAGCATGGAGGAGCTTCTCCCTGAGGCGCCCAAGAGGCTCATTGACGCCGACACTCTCGAAAAGCGGCTCGGCCACATGTCCCGCCGGGGTCGAGAGCCTGGCCCGGGAGACGGCAGCCGCCGTATCGAGCGGGATGCTCAGCAGAGCGACACCTTTTTCAGCGGCCAGTGCGACGATCTCGTCATCGACAGCGAGCCCCCCGGTAACGATAAGGAGGCGCACGCCGCGGCTGATGGCTGCCAGCTGTATGTTGCGGCGGTCCCCGGTCACCACCACCAGGCTCTTCGGATCGAAAGCGGAGAGCTTGGAGGTGAAGGAGCCCTCCGCCATGGCCCCTACAAAAATGTGCAGGCTCTCCAGGGCTCCCTCGGGCTCGCCTGCCAGGAACTTACCCTCCAGACAGGCGGCGAGGGAGGCGAGGGAGGCTGTCACCTCCCTGAGCGAGTCAGGGCCGGTCAAGAGGGAACGCTCGGCAATCTTCAGCAGCGGGATCACCCCCGCGGGGACGCCCCCCTCATCGAGCACGGGGAGCATCCTGACCCCGTTGTGGTGGAAGAGTTCCAGGGCGGCCAGGAGGGGGGCCGAGGCCTGGACCGTGACTGGGGTCCGGTGGATGACATCGCGCACCTTGGGGTGCACGTCGGCGAGGTAGAGCGGCGCTTCCATCCCAAGCCGCGCGAGGAGCCACGTGGTCTGCGGGTTCAGGGCACCGGCCATGGCGGCGGTAACCTCCTCAACGCCTACTGCCCGCTTCAGATGGGCATAGGCTACGGCAGAGGCAACGGAATCGGTATCGGGGTTTCGGTGGCCTATCACATATATCTGTTTCTTCATCAATGCTGTCGCTTCCCTCGCAATGTCATCGCCCCTGCCGGCCACGGCCTCTCCGCTTCAGGTTAACGATTATTGTCGTATTTTTTTCTCAAGATGATAAAATGACCGCCGCAACGAAAGGAAAAGGAGATCCGCATGCACGCAGCGATTGACTGGTTACTTCAAACCATAGGGGTGATGGGGTATCCCGGCATCTTCATACTGATGGCCCTGGAAAGCTCCATCATACCCATACCAAGTGAACTGGTCATGCCGCCGGCGGGCTACCTGGCCCAGCAGGGGCAGATGAGTGCGCCCTTCGCCATCCTCTGCGGCACCGCGGGGAGCCTGGTCGGCGCCTACGCCAACTACTTCGCAGCGCGCTACCTGGGGCGGCCGCTGATTCTCAAGTACGGCAAATATGTCTTCATCACCGAGGAGAAGTTCACCAAGGTGGAGAGCTTCTTCCTAAGGCACGGCGAGATCTCGACCTTCATCGGCCGGCTCATCCCCGTGGTGCGGCACCTGATCTCGCTGCCGGCTGGGCTTTCCGGGATGAACCACCTGAGGTTTTCCCTTTACACCCTGCTCGGCGCCGGAATCTGGGTGACGGTGCTGACCTGTATAGGCTACTTCATCGGCAGCAACCAGGAGCTCATCATGAAGTATTCCCACCACGCTCTCATGGTCGTGCTGCTGGCGAGTTCCCTGATCGTGCTGGTCTACGTGAAGCTGCAGCGCAGAAACGGCACCCAGTAACCCTCCCGGCATCCCCTTCCTCATGATAAGGTAAAGGCGGGTCCAGGACCCGCCTTCTTTGCAACTTCCCCCCACGCCAGGGCGTCACTCCCAAGCTCAGGATTTCCACTTCCCCGGGCTCGACCTGTGCGCCGACGTCAGCCGGAGGCGAATCCCCCCCTCCCACCCTTTGACAAGGGGGGGAGGTACCCGACCCTCCTTTTAAGCGGGAAGGTCAGGGTGGGTGTACGATCCGCCGGTTACTTCGGCACCTTCTCCCAGTCTTCCAGGAACTTCTTGATCCCGGCATCGGTCAGCGGGTGCTTGGCCAGCTGCAGCATGACCGAATAGGGGATGGTGCAGATATCGGCGCCGATCAGCGCGGAATCGAGCACGTGGATCGGGTTCCTGATGCTGGCCACGATGATCTCGGCGTCGAAGCCGTAGTTGTCGAAAATGGTCCTGATCTCGCCGATGATCCCCATGCCGTCCTGGGAGATGTCGTCGAGCCTGCCGACGAAGGGAGAGACGTAGGTGGCGCCAGCCTTGGCGGCCAGCAGGGCCTGCATCGGGGTGAAGATCAGGGTCACGTTGGTCTTGATTCCCCTGGAGTGCAGGGTCTTGGTGGCCTTGAGCCCTTCCGGGGTCATCGGGAGCTTGATGACGATGTTCGGGTGGATCTTCACCAGCTCGGTGGCCTCGGCGATCATGCCGTCATGCTCGAGCGAGATCACCTCGGCCGAGATGGGACCGTCCACGATCCCGGTGATTTCCTTGATGACTTCCTCAAAGCGCCGGCCGCTCTTGGCGATCAGCGAGGGATTGGTGGTCACCCCGTCCACAAGCCCGAGCTCGTTTGCCTCGCGAATTTCCTTCACGTCCGCTGTGTCGATAAAAAACTTCATCCATTCCTCCGCTTGATTTTTTGTTACCTCTGCTGCTGATTCTTCTCAAACTCCTGCAAACAACCGAGGGAGCAGAAGTAATAGCGCTTCCCCTCCATGCTGCCGACCACCGCGTCGGCCTCGGAAACATAAACGCCGCAGACCGGATCCCTGAAGGTCTCCGTCGCACCAGGCTCTTCTTTGCGCACCGCGGGGGCCTTCTTCCCCCGGATCATCCGGTAGGCCAAATAGATCAGGAGAACCCAGATGAGAATTCGCATCCTAAATCCTTACCACGCGTTCGGTGGTGGTCAGTGAGGCGAGAAGTTCGGCGATCGTTTTGCCTGAGGAGGGGTCCCTGAGTGAAGGGTCGATATCGGCGAGCGGCTGCAGGACGAAGCGCCGCTCGGCAAGACGGGGGTGCGGTACGGCCAGCCGCTCATGGGCCAGGACCAGCTCCCCGTAAAGAAGGATGTCCAGGTCCATGCTGCGCGGGCCCCAATGGCCGGACGGGACGCGATGGAACACCTTGACCTCTATCCGTTTCAACTCGTCCAGCAACTCCAGCGGCGAAAGTGTGGTGGTGATCCGGACCGCGGCGTTATAGAAATCTTCCTGCGGCACCCCGCCTACCGGCTCGGTCTCGTAGAAGGGGGAAAGCGCGGTCACCTTGGTACCCGGCAGCTTCCCCAACTCGGCGACCGCCATCAGTAGCTTCAGCTCGCGGTCCCCCATGTTGGTACCCAGACCTATGTAAGCGGTGCACTCTTCCACAGCGTGCGATTAGAGCACAGTTCTTCTTTTTTTTCAAGCACGGCACCGCTCGTTACCGTCCGTTAAACCTCCGCCGGGCAAATACTATTTTTCCAATTAGCTGCTATAGTATAGAATCTGAGCGAGGCGCCCCCCGGGCATTCATTGGAGCGTCTGCAGGAGGAGGTGATGGCCACAGCGAATCACGACGATCTTGCCGGTCTGCTGGTAGTCGACCTTTTCAGGCTGGGGACGGAAGCCCTCGAGGTCAGGAACTTTCCCAGGGCCTACCACTTCCTGGAGGCTGCTGCCGAAAGGGACCCTTCCGCCAATCACCTGTCCCAGTTCGGGCTTGCCATGGCGCACTATACGGGAAACACCCAGGGCGCCATCGCCCTTTGCCACCGGGCCCTGAAAAAAGACCCGAGTAATCCCGAGCACTACCGGAGACTGGCCGTGGTCTATCTCATCGCGGGACGGAAGAAGGACACCATCAGGATCCTGCAGCTGGGGCTGAGGGCGGGAAGGCACTCCGGCATCAGCAACCTGCTGCAGATCCTGGGGCAGAGGAGAAGGCCGGTCCTCCCGTTCCTGCGCCGGAGCAACCCGCTGAACAAGTACCTGGGCAAGATCAGGACCAACCTGAGGGGAGCGAAGTAGCGGGAGGGAAGGGAACCGGCTCACCCCGGCCGCGCGGCGGCACCGGGAAGACCGGGGAGCGAATTGCTATTTAATGTGCTGACCATCTCATGAGCCGACAGGAGGGGGACATGATCCAGTATCTCACGCTTAAGAGCAGGGAAAGAACCGAGCTGATCGACATCACCGCGCGGGTCGAGGATCTCATCTCCTCCTCGCGGGTGATCACGGGGTGCTGCGACGTCTTCACCATGCACACCACCTCCGCGGTCACGGTCAACGAGGGAGCCGATCCTGCGGTCAAACGCGACATCGCGCACTGCCTCGACCGGCTGGTCCCCAACGCGCACTACTTCACCCACGCCGAAGGAAACTCGGCGGCCCACGTGAAGTCCAGCATGATCGGACCGTCGGAGAGGCTGCTGATAGACCGGGGAAAGCTGGTGCTGGGGAGCTGGCAGGCCTTGTACTTCTGCGAGTTCGACGGCCCGAGGGAGCGGAAGGTCGCGGTACGCATCTGCGGGGATTAGGGCGGGTGCGCTAGCCGAAGTGGTCGAACCCCCGACCGGACGGGGTATAGGGCGTCCCGTCGGCGGCAACGAGCTCGATGCCGCTCCCCCCGGCGATCTCGCCAATCAGGGAGACCCGCACCCCTTCCCGCTGAAAGAGCGACTCCACCTCGTCCACCTTCTCCCTGGCAACGGTGAAGAGGAGCTCGTAGTCCTCCCCCCCGGAAAGGGCCAGGCTGTAACGGTCCGGCAGGGTCAGGGAGCGGTACTCATCCGAAAGGGGCAACCTCTCCAGCTCCAGCCGGGCCCCGACCGCAGAGAGTTCGCAGATGTGCCCCAGGTCGGCCAGCACCCCGTCGCTTACGTCGATCATGGCGCTGGCAAGCCCGGCCTCGGCGAGGGCCACTCCGGCCGACACCCGCGGCTCCGGGTCAAGCTGCCGGCTCACCAGGAACCCTTCCCTCACCCCTTCTCTCAGCTTCTTGAGTCCGGCGGCAGCGTCGCCGACCGTCCCCGACACGAAGACAAGCTCGCCGGGAGAGGCGCCGCTTCTCTTAACCACCCGCTCCGCACGCTGCTCCCCCAGGGCGGTGATGGAGATGACCACTCCCCCCTTGGAGGCGCAGGTATCTCCCCCCACCAGCGTGACCCCGAAGCGCTCGGCCTGCCCCAGCATGCCGGCCATGAAACCGTCCATGAACTCCAGCGGGATATCGGCGGGAAGAGCGATCCCCAGCAGGAACTGCCGCGGACGCGCCCCCATGGCGGCGAGATCGGAAAGGTTCACCGACAGCGATTTCCTCCCCAGGCTTTGCGGGTCGCAGAAGGAGAGGTCGAAGTGGACCCCTTCCAGAAGCATGTCCGAGGTGATCAGGGTGAGGTGTCCGGGTGTGGGCAAGAGGGCCGCCGCATCGTCGCCGATCCCCAGGGGGACGGACGGCGATGCGGCGACGTGGTGGGATATCCTGTCTATGAGGCCGAATTCCCCGAGCTCGGCAAGTTTCAAATCTTCCCTCCGACGGAAACGCCCTTACCCGGAGGTGCGACGATGCGGCTGCGCCCGATCTTGGCCTTCGACGGCTCGGTCTTGGGGGGCTTGGCCTTGGGCGCCGGGGCGGTGGGAGGGTACTTCTCCAGGGCCACCGACAGCACGTCGTCTATGGTGGAGGCGGTGACGATCTTGAGCTTCTTCAGGATGGTCTTGGGGACGTCCTCGAGGTCCTTGGCGTTTTGCACCGGTATGACTACGGTGGTGACACCGAGTCTCGCCGCGGCCAGGATCTTCTCCTTGAGCCCCCCGATGGGGAGGACCTTGCCGCGCAGGGTTATTTCGCCGGTCATGGCGACTTCCTTCCTGACCGGAATCTTGGTCAGGGCGGAGACCAGGGCGGTGGCCATGGTCACCCCGGCCGAGGGACCGTCCTTGGGTATGGCGCCGGCAGGGACATGGACGTGGATGTCCATGTTGGCGAGGAAATCCTCCTGGAGCTGGAGCTCGACCGCCTTGGAGCGGGCATAGGAAAGGGCTGCCTGAACCGACTCCTTCATCACGTCGCCCAGCTGGCCGGTCAGGGTCAGCGCCCCCTTCCCCTTCATCACGGTGGCCTCGACGAAGAGGACCTCGCCCCCGACCGGAGTCCAGGCGAGACCGGTGACCACCCCGACCTCGTTCCTCTCCATCTCCTCCTCCCGGAGGAACTTGGGAGGCCCGAGGTACTTCGCCACCGTTCCGGCGGTGATGTTGAACTGCTTCTCTCCCCCTTCGGCGACCTTGCGCGCCACCTTGCGGCAGACGCTGCCGATCTCGCGCTCCAGGTTCCTGAGTCCCGCCTCCCTGGTGTACTTGGAGATGACGGTTCTCAGGGCCTCCTCGGAGAAGTTGGCGATCTGGTCGGTGATGCCGTTTTCCTTCAGCTGGCGCGGCACCAGGTAGCGCTTGGCGATGCCGAGCTTCTCCTCCTCGGTGTAGCCCGCCAGGGTGATGACCTCCATCCTGTCCCGCAGGGGCCCGGGAATGGTGTCCATCTGGTTGGCCGTGGCGATGAACATCACGTTGGAGAGGTTGAAGGGGAGATTGATGTAGTGGTCGGAGAAGCTGTTGTTCTGCTCCGGGTCGAGCACCTCGAGCAGGGCCGAGGATGGGTCGCCGCGGAAGTCGGATCCCAGCTTGTCGAGCTCGTCCAGCATGAAGACCGGGTTGTTGGAGCCCGCCTGCTTGAGCCCCTGGATGATCCTGCCCGGCAGGGCGCCCACGTAGGTGCGGCGATGCCCGCGGATCTCGGCCTCGTCCCGCACGCCGCCGAGCGAGATGCGCACGAACTTTCTCCCCATGGCGCGGGCGATCGATTTGCCGAGGCTGGTCTTGCCGACGCCCGGAGGGCCGACGAAGCAGAGGATCGGGCCCTTCATCTTCTTCTTGAGCTTCCTGACGGCCAGGAACTCCAGGATGCGCTCCTTGACCTTCTCCAGGAAGTAGTGGTCCTCGTTCAGGATCTGCGAGGCCCGGTTGATCTCCAGGGCGTCCTTGGTCGATTTCCCCCAGGGGATCTCCACCAGCCAGTCGAGGTAGGTGCGGAGCATGCCGGCTTCGGCGGCATCGGGATGCATCTGCTCCAGGCGGCCCAGCTGCTTCAGGGCCTCCTTCTCCACGTTGGAGGGCATCTTGGCGCTCTCGACGGACTTCCTGAGCTCGGCGATCTCCTCGCTCCTGGCATCGGTCTCACCCAGCTCCTGCTGGATGGCCCGCAGCTGCTCCCTCAGGTAATACTCGCGCTGGCTCTTCCCCATCTCCTCCTTGGCGGCGGACTGGATGCGGGCCTGCATGTTGAGGAGCTCGCTCTCCTTGTTGAGGAAGTCGTTGACCTTCCTCAGGCGCTCCAGGGGATCGTTGACCTCCAGAAGCCCCTGCGCCTCCTCGACCTTGAGGCCGATGTTGCTCGCCACCAGGTCGGCCAGGCTTCCCGGCTCCTGCATGTTCTCGACGATCACCATGACCTCGGGGGAAACGGCCTTTCCCATGGCCACGATCTTGCCCAGCTCCTCCTTGACGGTGCGCATCAGCGCCTCGGCCTCGAGGGTATTCTCCTGGGCCGCCGGCTCCACCATGCGCTCGATGCGGACGGAATAGAAGGGCTTCTCCGCCAGGTACTCGGTCACCCGCGCCTTGGTCAGCCCCTGCACCAGGATCTTGACCCTGCCGTCGGGGAGCTTCAGCATGCGCATGATCATGGCCACGGTGCCGACCTGGTAGATACCTTCCTGGGCCGGCTCCTCGTCTCCCACATCCTTCTGGGTGGCCAAAAAGATCATCCTGTCCTTGGAAAGGGCGTGATCCACGGCGTTTATGGAGATCTCCCGTCCCACGAAGAGCGGCAGTATCATGTACGGGTAGACAACCACGTCCCGCACCGGGAGCAGCGGCAGAACATCCGGTATGTTGAGTTCTTCGGTCTCCTGCCTGTTTTCCATCTTTACCTCTCCTTACTCTATCGGGATCTCCCGGATATGCGCCTTGCCTTCCCTGGACCAGGGAAAAACCACGGTCAAAAGCCCCCGACTGTAGCGGGCGTTGGCCCGCTCCAGGTCCGCGGCGGGTGGGATCTCGATGGCCCTGCAGAAGCGGCCGCTGGAGCGCTCCAGGCAGATGAAACGTCCTCCCGACGGCTCCTCCCGCGGCGGCGCCGCCTCGACCACCAGCGTCGAGCAGCAGGTGCTCAGGGTGATGTCCTGGTGCCGGCAACCGGGGAGTTCTACCTCCACCACCAGGGACTCCGCGGTCTCGTAGATATCGACCAGCGGCGAGATCTCCTTCTCGCCGAACCCCTCACGCCCTTCCAATGTGGAGAGGTAGCGGAAGATCTCATCCATCTGCTGGCGAAAGAGGTCCAGCCACTCCAACGGTTCCTTGGGGATCACCGGCATGTCGCCCTCTGTCTGCACCAGCCCAGCTTTCCGCGGCCAGGGCTCGGCACGAGAAAAAAGACCGGCCCATCGTGCAGCCACGGTGGCCGGTTCACTTGATTTAACCATCTTTATCATGAAAGTCAAGGTAATCCACCCTAACCTTCCAGCCGCCCTGTATACAGATGCGCCCCGCGAAAGCGGCGGTTATCATTAATTTTTTCGGGTTTACAATTGAATTTACCGGCGCGGATGTGTATAATCCGCCATCCCCGACTCCGCCCAGCTTACCGAGCCACCCCGCAGGGCATCCCACAACCGGCTTTAAAGCCGGTCCATCGGCTGCATCGAGCAGGGGCAGGAACCCGCTCCGTCCCCCGGGATCGAGCGACGCCAGACGACACCTTCAAAACAAAAGGGCCCCACATGAAAAGATACGCCGCACTGTCATCGCTTCTGGCGGTGACCCTGTTCGCGACCGGCTTCAACTGGCCGTTTCCCTCGGCGAACAGCTGCCGTGACGCCAAGAGGCTGATCCTCGAGATGCCGGCTCAGATCACCGAGTCGAAAAGGACCGACACCGAGAAACGGGTGATGGAACTGTGCCCCACCGGAGCAGCCGGACACTTCCTGAAAGGGCTTCAGTTCGAGCGCAGCGGCAACAGCGACGCAGCCATCAAGGAGTACCGCGAGACCCTCTCCATCGATCCCGACTTCTATCCGGCCAGCGGAAACCTGGGCCTGCTGCACCAGAAGAAAGGGGCCAGCGAGGAGGCGGCCGTGGAGCTCTCTGCCGGCCTCAAGGCCGGGGACCCGCGCTACAACGCCGGCCTGGCCCGCATCATGGCCCAAAAGAGGCTCTACCAGCTGGCCATCTTCCACTATAACGAGGCGCTCGCCGGCCTCCCCGACGACGCTTCGCTCCACGCGGAGCTGGCCTCGGCCTACGACGCGGTGGGGATGATCCAGAAGGCGGAAGACGAATACCGCAAGGCGCTCTCGATCCAGCCCGGCCATGCAGGGGCGAGGCTCGGTCTGGGGGCCCTGCTGCTGGCACGGGGAGAAACGGACAAGGCGGTCAGCGAGTTGAAACAGGCGGCCATCTCCGAGCCCGGGAACAAGGAGGTCCACCGTTTGCTGGCCGAGGGTTATGCCAAAAAGGGTGACCAGAAGAGCGCCGACTACGAGCGTGTGCTGGCCGGGATCGCTCCCAAGGCGGAGGCGAGGCCGAAGATCGATCACATGGCCCTGGCCGACGGCTACCGGACGGCCAAGGACTACGACATGGCGATCAGCGAGTACCGGTTGCGGCTGGCCGAAGAGCCGGGCGATGCGGTGGCCATGCAGCGCCTGGGGGACTCCCTTCTGGCCGCAGGTCGCGACGAAGACGCCATGGCCTACTACCGCGAGGCCGAGCGCAACAAGGCCGACAACCCGCAGCTCCACTACAACCTCGCCTCGATCTACGAGCGCAAGGCCCTCCTGGACGAGGCGGTGGTCGAGTACCGCCAGGTGCTGGCCAGCACCCCCGACTACCTTGATGCCCGGCAGCGGCTGGCGGACATCTACACCCTGCGCGGCAGCTTTCCTCAGGCCCTCGAGCAGTACAAGGAGCTGGTCAAGGCCAAGCCCGATGATCCGGTGGTGCAGCTGAAGCTGGCTCGCGCCTACGTCAATGCCAAGGATCTCCCCGCCGCGGCCGAGGCTTACGCCGCAGCCATCAGGCTGGACAGGAACGCGCTGGAGGCTCACCGCGAACTGGCCAACCTGCAGAAGAAGAGGAACCTGACGGACGAGGCGGCCAAGGAGTACCAGGAGGTCCTGAAGCTCAAAAAGGACGACGCCGAGGCGCGCAGCGCGCTGACCGCGATCTACGTCAAGAACAAGAGCTACGATGATCTCGCGGCCCTGCTGAAGGAAGGGGTGGAACTTGCCCCCAACGATCCCAACGCCCACTACAAGCTGGGGCTGGTCTACGAGTTCAAGAAGGATTACGACAAGGCGATCGAGCAGTACCAGGAGTCCGTCAACCTGAAGCCCGACCACGCCAAGGCGCTCAACGCCATGGGGCGGGTGCAGATGAAGAACGGCCGGATTGCCGAGGCCAAGGCCTCGCTGGAGGCGGCCAGGAAGGCCGACCCGGAACTCGAGGAGCCCACGGTCCTCCTCAGCAACATCAAGGACGAGCTCACCCCCGAGCCGCGGAGCTACCGCAGGCATAAAGGCTCCCGCCACGAGAAAGTCACCAAGAGCGGCAGGAAAGGGAAGAAGGAAAGGTCAGCCAAAGCCGGCAAGAAAGGCAACGGCGAGAAGTCTTCCGGCTCGAAGAAGTCGCACAAGAAATCGAAGAAGTCCAAGAAGAAGTCGAGCGAGGAGTAGTCCCGGACTCGACCGGCTAAAACAGCAACAAGAAGGCAGCCTCCATCGGGGGCTGCCTTCTTCATTCCGGCCACCTCGCACAACAATTCTTTTTGAAACTTTTTCTAATCATGATAACATCCCGCCAGCTTGGACGACTACACCCACCAAAGTCACAATATCTTCCCGCACCGGAAGGACAGGCCGCCCATGAAAGAGAGACTCCTGGCCGCAATCTTCGCCACCACAGTTTTCCTGCTGCTACTCTGTTCAGCGGGCTTGGCGGAGGCCGACGATCTCATCGTCGAGATGTCACCACCCGCCAATTCCGGCCATTATTCCACTATCCAGGCCGCCATCGACTTCGCCGACGCGGTAATAAAGGGGAGTCCCGCCGGCAGCAGGTCCTTTCAGATCAAGGTGCAGCCCGGCACCTACAGCGGGGCTTTCACCCCGATCAGCAACGTCCCCATCATCGGCAGCAGCACCTCGGACACCATCATAAACAGCAGCGGCACGGCGGTGACACTGAACGGCGTGAGCAACGTCGTCATCAGGAACTTCACCTTCCGGAACGCCTCGCTGGCCATCTCGGTAAGCAACAGTTCCCTGATCAGCGTCACCAACAGCATCTTCAACCTCAACCTGACTGCGACCGCCATCGACGTATTCAACTCCCCCAGCACCTCGATCATCAACAACACCTTCTACGGCAACAATATAGGCATCAGGACCGGTTCCGACATCACCATCATCAACGACCTCTTCGCCAGCAACAACATCGCCATTCTCCCCCAAGGAAGCCTGACCCTCTTCTCCCACAACGCCTTCTACAACAACATGGAGAAAGGGGTGCTTATCACCGACCCCTTCACGCTTCCGAACATCGAGCACCCCGGACTCGACCCGCGTTTCGTTGACCCGGCGGGAAAGGACTTCCACCTGCAGGCAGATTCCCCGTGCAAGGGAACGGGTGACGCGGCTTACCGTAACTCCTTCGACAGCACCTCCGACATCGGCGCCTTCGGCGGCCCGAACAGCGACCCTCCAACCACCACCCCCGCCACCGTCACCGGCCTGGTTTCCTCCATAAGCTCATCCGATACCCCGCCCGCCGTGATGGGGCTCAGCTGGGACCAAGGCAGCAATACGGCGGTCACCGCCTACCGGGTCTACTATCGGACCTCCCCCGCCACCACAATAGAGGCCGCGGAAGGGGCTTCCGGCTTTACCGTGTCTGGCCGGGGAACCACCAGCGCGCCCCTGACCTTCAACAGACTGCCGCCGGCGCTTACGGCACCGACGACCGCGCCGACACTCGCGGCGCCCGTCCCGCAGGACCGGGCCCTGCTGCTCAGCTGGACCGCAGTAAGCGGCGCCACCGGGTACCGCATCTATTTCAACACCGCCAGCTTCGACGCCTCCCACCTCCCCGGCACCTTCCAGGACGTCGCCGGCGGCACCACCACCTCGGCCCTCCTCACCGGCCTGAGCAACGACACCACCTACTTCGTGAGAGTATCGGCCCTGGCAGGCACCCAGGTACTGGCGGCGGTCACCGCGGTCATTGACAGCAACGTGGCCTCCGCTCCCGGAACCCCCAACGAAAGCCCCCTTTCGACCGAGACCAGCCAGCCGATCGGAACGACCGTTTCGGGCCCGCCCTCGAACGTGCAAAGCGACTTCCCCGAAACGGTCACGGCGTTCCCGAACCTCAAAGGGGGATGCTTCATCGCCACCGCGGCCTACGGCTTCTACTCCGCCCCACAGGTCCAGGCCCTGCGCGAGTTCAGGGACCGTTACCTGTTGACCAATGCCCCCGGCCGGGCCTTCGTCGCCTGGTATTACCGCCACGGGCCGAGCGGCGCCCGTTACCTCAACCGCCACCAGTGGCTGAAGGCTCCGGTCCGGCTCGCCTTGCTCCCCATGGTGGGGACCTCTTTTTTCCTGGTTCACACGCCACCTCTGGCAAAGATCGCCGCATCCATCGTTTTGCTCGCTTCATGGAGATATGCCCGGGTTCGACTGAAAAGGAGGAGAGAGGGGAATATGCTGGTACAGACGGGAGGGGAGCGGTGAAGAAAGTGATTTTGGCCATAGCGCTCCTCCTTATACCCTCCATTTCTGCCGCCACCGAGGCACGCCCCGACCGCCC
Organism: Geomonas sp.; assembly: GCF_056994735.1. Lineage (NCBI taxonomy): Bacteria > Pseudomonadati > Thermodesulfobacteriota > Desulfuromonadia > Geobacterales > Geobacteraceae > Geomonas > Geomonas sp. Next base: position 77,405 of record NZ_JBXKJL010000428.1, on the reverse strand, counting down.
CCACTGGTCACTGGAGCTGAAGGGCGGAGTCTTCTTTCCCGACGTCGCCAGGTGGTCGTCCTTCTACGGCAGCAGCTATAGCGGGGAGTACGGGGGAGCTTTGTCCTACAAGGTGATGCGGCAGCTCGAGATAGGGATCGAGGGAAGCTACTCCCGCGCCAAGGGGAAGGGACAGCAGCTGGGGCATTCCGACGTGGCTGCGGCGGGAGAGGTCACCTTCGAGCGCGTGCCGCTGAGCCTCTTCATGCTGGGGCGCGGCGTCTTGAGTGAGGACCAGTGGCTGGTCCCCTATCTGGGGGGGGGCTACACCAGGGTCTTCTATCGCAGCGGGGTCGAAGGCCAGGGCAAAAAGGATGGGGCTGCCGACGGCTTCCACGCCAGGGGCGGGCTGCAGTTCCTGCTGGATAGATTGGAACCTGAGGCCGCTGCCAACGTCTACCGGGACTTCGGCCTGCACCACACCTATTTCTTCATCGAAGGAAGGTACCTCCGCGCCTTGGCGGATGCCACCTCGGGTGGCTCCGTCAATGTGGGTGGCACCAGTTGCCTCGGGGGCTTCCTCTTCGAATTCTAGTCAGCAACAGGACCGCCCTGGCGGCTTGGCCCTCCGCGGGCGGGGTGGCCGCACCCGAAATAGGTGGCCGCACCCCGAAAGCACGCCCGGGCGGGATACCACCCCTGCCCTGTTCCGCTGCACTCTCAGACCAAGCCTCAGCTTCTCCTGCCTCCTGCTCAGCCTCTCCTGCGGCGAGCCTCCCTGGTTTCCTTGGCCAAGGCCCGCTCTTTCGCGTAGGTGAGGGCCCTCGCCCGCGCAGCCTCTTTGTGCACCGACTCTTTCACGTGGGCTGCTTCCTTATGGACGGCCTCCCTGTGCTCGGCCTCTCTTACCCGGGCGACGGCAGCCTCGGCCGGCTCACCCGCCTCCCTGTGTACCGCCTCTCGTTCTGCCCTCGCCTCATGCCCGTGCAGCTCCGCATGCTTCCTGAGCTTCCTGGCGATGGTCTCTACCCGCTCGACCGTGTCCTTGGGTAGCAGCGAGAAGTGTTTTACCTTGCTGAGCCCGGTTAAGAGGAGGGCTGCGCCGCCGAAAACCAGCACTGCTGTCACTATCAGCGCCGAGAGCCATACCGGCAGCACCATGGCCAGCGCCGCTATGGCGGTGGCCATGGCACCGAGCAGGGCGAAGAGGAGCAGAAAGCCCCCCACCGCCAGGAATGCCGCCCCCGTCTTGGCCGAATCGACGTTACGTTTCAATTCGAGGGCGGCCAGTTTCAGTTCCAGGAACACCAGCACGATCGACTGCTCCACCAGTTCAAGCACCAGCCTGATCATTGACTGTCTTCTCTTTAGTTCTCCTTGCATGTGATACCTCCGATGCCCCCGGCATGATATGCTATGCCACGAAAACAGGTCCCATCCCCTACCTGTCCTTATCTTACCTGATTCCGCCTAAATCTTCCGCTGTTGTCATCGTCGTCGGGCTACTCCCCGCCGAGGTCCTTTCCCGCACCGCGGCAGCTCTGTTTTTGGCAGCAGCTCCGCGAAAATCATCTAAACTGAAGCTGTCGCCTTCGCCACACCCGGGAAGCCCGGGAAACCCGGGCAAAAGGGAGGGGTCATGAAGAGATCATGGAAGGGAGCCGTCCTCTCGGGGCTCGTTTTCCCTGGACTTGGACAGCTCTGGCTCAAGCATTATCTCCGCGGTGCAGCTTTGATCGTTACGGTTACCGCAGCGCTGGGGGTCGTGGTGGTCAGAGCCGCCGGACGAGCAGTGGTCATGCTGCAGCAGATGGAAAGCGAGGGGCATCCGGTGGACCTGGTGCGGATTGCCGACCAGGCCACCCGTGCCTCCCTAGCGCCCGGCGAATACCAGGCGACATGGGCACTGGTCTTTCTGGGTTGTTGCTGGGTGGCGGGCGTGGTCGACGCCTTTTTTCTTGGAAGGAGAATGGACCTGGCCGAGAGAGGCCCGCGGCAGGGCAAGGGAGGGGAAGTTCCCGGCCGGGGCTCAAAAGGAGCAAGCTCATGAGATACACCGGGCGCAGAAGAAAGGTATTGGGCAGGGTACTGCTGTCGGTGGCCGCCGCCATGACGGGAATTTCCTGCGCCTCGCCCGGCTCATGGCCGGGGAGGCCGGCCGGGATAGCCCTCGGCAAGGAAGCCGCCGGCTCGACGGTTTCGCTGCACCGGGGCCAGACGCTGACCGTTTCCCTCCCCGGCAACCCCACCACCGGATACCGGTGGGAGGTACTCCCCGGCGCCGGGGCGGTGCTGGCTCTGCAGGGGGAGCCCGGTTACACCCCCTCCGGCAGCGCGCTCGGCGCCGGCGGGGTCTACCACTTCATCTTCACCGCCCGGACAACCGGCACGGGTACCCTCAAATTCGCCTACAGGAGATCTTTCGAGGCCGGAGTTCCACCGGCGGAGAGGTTCGAGGTGATCGTGGTGGTGGCGGAGTGAGGAGCGGTGTCGAGGAGAGGGACGCAAAAAGGCCGGGGTTGCCCCCGGCCTTTTCTACTACTTCGCCCAAATATATGTTTTTATCTTCAGGATCCTTCTTCCTTCAACGGGATGATGGCCACGTTGGCCTTACCCGCTCCGAAGAATCCCAGCTTCTTTGCCGCAGCACGTGAAAGATCGATAAATGCGAATCCTCTCTTGCGGCAACGGTCGTTGACTACAACCGTGACTTCCCTATCGTTGTCCAGGTTCTTGACCCGGACCCTGGTACCCAGGGGAAGACTCTGATGGGCGGCTGTCATCTTTTCGGGATGATAACGTTCGCCCGAAGTGGTCCTTCTTCCCTGGAACTTCTTGGCATAGTAGGTCGCGATCCCCACCAGCCTGTTTACCAACGATTTTTTCTGCGGTTCAACCTTTGTTACTTCCGGTGTTTCTACTACCTTTTCTGCAGCCAGCAGGGGAAGCGTGTGGATCGGGAGGAGCATCAGACAAAGGGCCAATATCAGGACCAGCCTGCCGCTCCGCTCGGGTGATGCCATGCGCACCTCCTTTGTTGGGCGAGTTGTTTCTATATCATGAGACCGATCCAAAGTCAAGATCCAATGAGACCGCATCCGCCCAACGTGTTAATTTTGCGTTTGTTTAGCTGGGCTCCCGCCCCTTCCCCGCCAGCCGCAGAGGGGTGGCGACCGCCCGCAACCTGATGGCGGTGGTGTCGTTGATTATGATGACCTCGCGGGTGGAGCCGTCGATCTCGGTGGTCGGGAAAGCGTAGCGGTTGAGGACGTAGCGCTTGCCGCTCTTTTCATGGGGAAGCTCCACCCCCGGGGAGTCGAGGTGGGGTTTCAGGCCGTACTCCTCGAGCAGGGGAAGCCAGTCCCTGCCGACGATGTCGCGATGGGCCCGGCCGGTGAAGGTCTCCACCGCCCTGTTGAACCTGCGGACCTTCCCCCACTGGTCGACGAGGATGAACATGTCGCTGATGCAGTCCATGGTCTCCTCCCACTCGCGCCTGATCCCCTCCATCTGGTGGAAGAGGTTCTTCAACTCCTCGTGCTTCATATAGAGCCTGGCGTCGCTGGCCAGGAGCTCCCTCTCCAGATGCCGCTGGTCGGTGACGTCGCGGGAGATGGCGATGAGGCAGGCTTCGCCGCAGTACTCGATCACCTCGGCCGACCAGAGCAACTCCCTGATCTCTCCCGATTTCACCCTGAACCTGACATCGAGGTTACGCACGTGGCCGAACTGGTTGAGGATGCGCAGCATGGCCATGCGGGCATCGGGATCGCTCCATAGCTTGAGCTCGTTCGAGGTCTTTCCGATCACCTCGTCGCGGGCGTAACCGGTGATATCCTGGAAGGCCTGGTTGACGTCTATGTAGCGGCCGTCTTCGGCGCGGGTGATGACGATGGAATCGGGGCTGGCACGGAAGGCCTTGGAGAATTTTTCCTCCGAGATCCTCAAGGCCTGCTCTGCCTCGGTCCGCCAGGTGGTGTCCTGGTTGGTGCCGATCATGCGCAGGGGGTTCCCCTCGCTGTCGTAGGTAACCTCCGCCCGGCCGGTGTGGGTTCGCACCACCCCGCCTGCCAGCACCAGCCGGTACTCGACGCGGTACGGCTTCCTGTTGTAGAGGGCGTCGTTGACCGACCGGATCACCATCTCGCGGTCCTCTGGATGGACGGACTGCAGGAAGAACTCGTAGCTGGGGGAGAAGGTGGCGGGGTCGACCTCGAACATGCGGTACATCTCTTCGGACCAGGAGATGGTGTTGGTGCCGAGATCCCATTCCCAGTTGCCGAGCCTGGCAATGCGCTGGGCGAGGGCCAGGGTGGACTGGCTTTCCCTCAGGGCCTGCTCGACCTTCTTCTGGGTGGTGATGTCGACCAGGGAAAGGACGGCCTGCCCGGCGCCCGCTATCACCGCCCAGTTGCCGGCCATGGTCTTGGTGGAGCCGAAGCGATCCACCGTCTGCAGTTCGAAGGATCGGGGCTCGGTGCTGAACTCCGCTCCCTCGGGATGGCGCTCGTCCCTGAAGGGGCTGCCGTTGACGAACTCGGTCCAGTATTTCTTCCCCTCGAGTTCCTTGCGGCTGAACCCGGTGACCTCTTCGAAACCGCGGTTTACCATGTGGAGGGTGCCGTCGCCAAGGACGATGGCCATGGCCGTGCCGGTGTTTTCGAAAATGGCCCGGTAGCGCGCCTCCGATTCCCTCAGCAGGGCCTCGGCGTTCCTGCGCATGGTGATGTCGCGGGAGACTTGAAGTATCTTGTCGACAGCTTGCTGCGGCTCGCCGATCGGATAGGTGGAGATCTCGTGGTATTCCTGGCCGTTGCTGCCCCGGCAGGTTATTTCCCCGGTGATGGCGGTGCCGCCGGCGCGGGTCTCCTGCAACTGGAAGAGCACCTCCCCGGGGAGACGCCCCGCCGTTACCAGCTCCGTGAGCGTCCTCGCCGCGACATCCCTTTCGGAGAGCGCGTACCTCTGCATGAAGATCGCGTTGGCCTCGCTGATCTTCATGGTCCCGGGGTCGATTATGCAGATGGCATCGCTGGAGTAGCGGAAGAAGATACTGGAGAGTTGGTCGGATTGCCGCAGCGCGGTTTCCACCTCCCGCCGGCGCTCGGCAAGGATGTGGACCGCCATGAAGAAGAGGGACAACAGGGAGGCCATGAAGGTCCGCATGTACAGCTCGCGGCCATCGGCTGAGAGGAGCTCCCGGAGAAACGACCCTTCCCTGAAGGTCAGGGCGTCGATGCCTGCATCGGTGATCCAGAAGATCACGAAGCAGGTGGTCGCTAACGCGACGGGACGCTTCCATGGGAACCGCTTCGACATCGGAATCCTCCGCTAATGATAAGAGCCACCAGTTGGCGCTTCGGCTTGCCAGAAGATAACTTGAAACAATTTTCGGCTTGAGGGCCGATTGAAGCCCCCGGGCCCGGTCAGGCTATGAACAGCGGTCGGGATGAGGCGGGGATGATCCCGGCGGCGTCAGCCCGCTGCAGAAGTAGCCGCACCGCCGCCTCCCCCTCGTCGCCGAGGGCCCGGGTGAAACCGTTCACGTACAGCCCGATGTGGGCGTCGCAGACCTCGTCGCTCATCTCCTGCGAATGAGCCCGGATGTAGGGACGGGCCTTTGCGGGGTTGGCGAAAGCATGATCGACGCTGCGGGTAAGCCCCTCTTCCAGGGCCAGCAACGTCTCCCTTCCGAGCGTGCGCCGGGCCGCGATCCCCCCCAGCGGGATGGGATGCCCCGTCTCTTCCTCCCACCACTGCCCCAGGTCCAGGAGCTTGACCAGCCCGTGGGAAGCGAAGGTGAAGCGCGACTCGTGGATGATCACCCCCGCAGCCACCGAGCCGTCAGCCACCGCGGGCATGATCTTCTCGAAGGGGAGGTAGACGAAGTCGCTCAGCGCCGGGTCGAAGAGCCTCAAAAGGAGCGCGGCCGTGGTGTAGCGGCCGGGGAGGGCGATCTTCTTGCCGGCAAGGCGGGCGGTGTCCAGCGGCTCGCGCGAGACCAGCAGGGGGCCGCAGCCCCGCCCGAGCGCACCGCCGCTTCTCAAGAGCAGGTACTCGTCCAGAATGTGGCCCAGCAGGTGGTAGGAGATTTTGGACACGTCCAGCACCGCCGAAAGCGCCAGCCGGTTGAGAGTCTCAACGTCCTCCAGCCTCTCCGAAAACGCCAGTCCCCGGCACTCCACCCGCCCGTGCACCAGGGCGTCGAAGATGAAAGTGTCATTGGGACAGGGAGAGAATCCCAGAGAGAGTTTATTGCGTGGTGCTTCTGAAACCATTATTTCCGCCTCTTCGTTCGCGCTTGGTCTCTCAAAATCCACGGTGCCGCGGGCTGCTGCCGCAAGCGGCGCCCGCCATCACCCCGGCCGTTAATGAAGCGGCTGATCGGGGGCCGACACCTGCCCCCCGAAAAGGGCACCGGGCAGCTCACGGCATGCCCCGCACCTCCAATTAAAAGAGAGAGCTAATGTTATCATGAATAGCAAAGGATGAACACCAATTTTTGCTCAACAGGCAAAGTGGGTGATTGGAGCTTGCGACACAGTTCATCCGGGGGAAGGAGGAGGGATACGGCGCGGGGCCGGGATGGCTAGTCGTTCAGGTACTTGAGCAGGAAGTTCTGCACGTTGGCCACGGCAGCCTTCAGATCCCAGCGGGAGAGGTCGCGGTCTTCGACCATGTTGCTGATGCCGCGCACCTCGAGGAAAGGGACCCCGTACATCAATGCCACCTGGGCCACCGCCGCGCCTTCCATGTTCTCGCAGATGCCGGGAAACCTCCGCAGCAGCTCCTCCCCATGGCTCGTCGTGCCGCTGCAGGTGGAAACGGTCAGGAAAGCCCCAAGCTTAGCCGGGAAGCCGTGGCGGGCCGCGCACTCAAGGGCGGAGCCGGCCAGGTCGTCCGGCAGCGGTATGGAATTGTAGAGGGATTGCCCGGCGGCTTTCCAAACGGGTATGCCGATCAGGTCAAGGCCCCTCCACCCCTCCGGGGTCTGCACCCCTTCGTCCGCGAAGGTCTCGGCTGAGGCGACGGCGAGGTCGCCGACCGAGAGCCCTCCTCCGGCATAGGCGCCCCCGCAGCCGGTGTTGATGACCAGACCGGGGGCGAAGCGCTCCAGCAAGACGGTGGCGGCGGTCGCGGCATTGACCTTACCGATCCCGGTCAAGGCCAGGATGACCTCTCTACCGCCGATCCCTCCGCGGAAAGCGCGCAGGTGGGAGAGCCCCCCGAGCGGAACCGCCGAGGTCCCGGAAACCAGCAGAGAGATTTCCAGCATGGTCGATGCTGTTATGACGACAGGGTCCATGGCCGCTCCAATTGCCATCGCTGGCCCGCCGAGTCTAGCACGGCAGTGAAGGCAAGTTCAATAAAAGAGCTTTCCGGCTGTCAAATAGATGCCATGCGTCAAAAAAATGCTTGTGGGGGAGGCCGGAAACCAGCGGGCGGCCGTCGCCAGGCCTCCGCCTCGGCCCCGGCCCCGCATGGCTGGCAGAGCACCCACTTTGGTCATGAGAGGAGGCCCTCCCGCCTTTTCATTGGATACGCTGTTGAAAAGCCACCGCTGTTTGCTACAATTACCTCCCCTGTGCCGCCATAAAATGGGGCGGGGCACGGCTCTTGCTTCGAGCAGTGGCGGCTCATAAGAGGCAAAAAGCGGGAGCACTCATTATAGCCGCTCTCGCGAGCCCGGCGACCGCTCCCGTAGAGGGAAAGAGAGGCGCATTTGCCGGCGGTGAAGACGCCATCGCCCCTCCCCGGCAAGGGGGCGGGCAGAGCTCCGCGCCCCCCTTTTTTGTTGCATAACGCCTGACCATCTAATATATTCAACCGGTTCTAACGCCAACAAATAAAGGGCCTTTCATGCCGCGGTGGATTCTCCCCCTGAACATATTGCTAACCCTTCTGCTGATCGCGGTAACGGCACTGATCACCGCCGACCTCCTCAGCTTCAAAATTTCGGCACTGTACCCCAGGACCGCCCGTAGGGCAGCGGAACAGCCGGCACCGGCCGCGGCCGCGGAGGACCTGCAGAGCTTCGCTCCCATCCTGGAAAAGGGGGTGTTCGGAAAGGCGACCCAGGGAAAGCTGACGCCGATCGTGCAGACGCCCCAGGCCCAGGGGCCGGCGACGACCGCGGCGCCGGCGCCGGCGGTGGGTGACCTGATCCTGCTGGGGACCGCGGTCGGCTCGTTCCGCGAGACCTTCGCCCTGGTCCTGCAGGGATCCAGCCACGAGGAGCGGGTCTTCAGGCTCGGGGAGACGGTATTTTCCGCGGGTCCGCTGGTCTCGGTCAAGAAGGACGTGGCCGAAATCCTGGTTGGGGGGCGGCGGGTCAAGATCCTGACCCCGACTGCCGCGGCGGCCGCAGCGGCCGCTCCGCAGATGCCGGCCGCCACGGCGGCCGGAACTCCCCAGGGAGGGCTGGCGGCCCAGACCAGTTCCGGCAACTACGTGGTGGACCAGCGTGCGCTGAACGCGGCGCTGGACAACATAGGGCAGGCCATGACCGACGCCCGCCTCCTCCCCAGCATGAAAGACGGCAAGGTCGAGGGGTTCCGGGCTTCGGAGGTCAAGCCGCAGGGGATCTTCGGCACCATCGGCATCAGAAACGGCGACGTCCTGCTGAGGATGAACGACTTTCCCATCGACTCGCCGGAGAAGGCGATCCAGTCCTTCGCCTCCCTCAAGGGGCAGAGCCGGATCAAGCTGGACCTGATCCGCGACGGGCAGCCCGCCACTTTCAACTATGACATTCGCTGATTTTTGATCTCTATCTGCTCCTAATGGGGAGGGTTGTTTTGAAAAGCCGATTCGCACGTACCATCGCCCTGCTGGTCTTCCTGCTCGCCGTCCCGAACCTCGTTCTGGCCAAGGGGGTGGTGCTGAATTTTACGGACGTGGATATCTCCACCATGGTGAAGTTCATCAGCGACCTGACCGGCAAGAACTTCGTCATGGACGACCGGGTCAAGGGGAAGATCTCCATCTTCTCCCCCACCAAGCTCTCCAATGAAGAGGCCTACAACGTCTTCACCTCGGTGCTGGAGCTGAAGGGATTCACGGTGGTGCCGGCAGGGAAGGTGATGAAGATCGTACCGATCGCCTCGGCCAAGCAGTCCGGGATGAAGGTGGTGGTCGACGGTGAAAAGACGGTGGTCAACGATACCTACCAGGCGAGGGTCATCCCGCTGCAGCACATCTCCCCCCAGGACGCCATGACGGTCCTGCAGCCCCTGGTCTCGAAGGACGGGCAGATCGCGGCCTTCGGCGCCGCCAACATGATACTGGTGATCGACTCGGCGCTGAACATGCCGAAGATCCTCGCCATCCTCAAGTACATCGATATCGACCAGGTCCGTGAGCGTCCGGAGCTGATCTTTCTCAAGAACGCCTCGGCCGAGAGCGTGGCCACCCTGGTCAAGGACTGGCTCGCCGGGAGGTCCGGCAAGGCCGGAGCCGGACAGCCCGCAGCGGCGGGGGCCGCCCCCTCGGTCGTGGCCGACAACAGGCTGAACGCCCTGATCGTCTTCGGCAGCGACAAGGACAAGAGCGACGTGAAGAAGCTGGTCTCCCTGATCGACGTGGTGCCTCCGACCACCAGCAGCAAGGTCAACGTCTTTTACCTGGAGAACGCCGAGGCGGCTGAAGTCGCCAAGGTCCTAGACGGTCTGGTGAAGGGCTCCGGGACGAGCGCCCCGGCGGCGCCGGGGGGTGCAGCGGCGGCCCCCCAGCAGGCCATCTTCGAGGGGGGAAAGATCAGCATCACGCCGGACAAGGCCACCAACTCGCTGGTGATCGTGGCCTCCCCGACCGATTACCAGAACCTGGTACAGGTGATCCAGAAGCTGGACCGCCGCAGCCGCCAGGTCTTCGTGCAGGCCATGATCGCCGAGGTCTCCCTGAACAAGGCCAAGTCGCTCGGCGTACAGTGGGGACTGGCCGGGGTGGGCGCCAATTCCAACAAGAGCGTAGCGACCGCGGCGGTCTTCGACCCCTTCGGGACCTTCAACAGCGTCGCCAACACCGTCTCGACCCTGAGCACGCTCGGCTTCACCACCAGCAACCTCACCTGGGGGGCTGCCAACTTCGTGGAAGTACTGCAGGCGCTCCAGACCAACGGTGCGCTGAACGTCCTTTCCACCCCGAACATCATGACCAGCGACAACAAGGAAGCGGAGATCTTCGTGGGCGAGAATGTCCCCTTCGTCTCGGGCACCAACCTGACCTCGACCGGGCTCTCCCAGCAGTCGATCGAGAGGAAGGACACCGGCATCATCCTCAAGATCAAGCCGCAGATCAGCGAGGGGGAGTACATCAAGCTCGACATCTACCAGGAGATCTCGGCGGTCAAGGATTTCGGGACCGCCACCAGCCCGAACCTGGGAAGCACCAAGCGCTCGGCCAAGACCTCGGTGGTGGTCAAGAACACCGACACCGTGGTCATCGGGGGACTGATCCAGGACAGGGACCAGGAGACCGAGAGCAAGATCCCCCTCCTCGGCGACATCCCCTTCCTCGGCTGGCTGTTCAAGACCAGGAGCACGACCCGCGAGAAGACCAACCTGCTGATCCTTCTGACCCCGCGGATCATCAAGGACGCCAGGGACATGGCCGAGGCCTCGGTGAACCAGAAGAACGTCTTCAGCGACGCCATAAAAAGCAACGTCCCCATGAACGTAGAGCACTCGATAAAGGCGCAGTAGCTTTTCAGGAACCCAAATGGCAGAAACCTTCGACATAGAAGAGATCGCGACCAGGCTCGGCCTCCCCTTCCAGGCGGAGATCGACGACAGCAGGGTCGACGGGGCGCTGGTCAACCGCGTACCGCTCAACTTCGCCCGCAACCACCTGCTGCTCCCCCTCCACGAGGAGGGCTCGGCCATCGTGGCGGCCAGCGCCGACCCCGCCAACCTGCACGCGGTGGACGAGATGTCCGGCCTCTTCGGGCAGCCCGTTTCCCTGGTGGCGGTCCCGCGCCCGGTGCTGCTCGACGCGGTGAACCGGCTCTACTCCAGGCTCTCGGGTTCCGCCCAGGAAGTGGTCGAGGAACTGGAGGGAGAGGAGCTCTCCACGCTCGCGACCTCCTTCAACGAGCCGCGCGACCTGATGGAGCTGACCGACGAGGCGCCGGTGATCCGGCTTCTGAACTCGATCCTCTTCCAGGCCGTCAAGGAGCGCGCCAGCGACATCCACATCGAGCCATTCGAGCGCGACCTGGAAGTCCGCTTCCGCATCGACGGACTCCTGTACAAGATGCTCTCGCCCCCCAAAGTCATCCAGGAGGCGCTGACCTCCAGGGTCAAGATCATGTCCGGCCTGAACATCGCCGAGAAGCGCCTGCCGCAGGACGGCCGCATCCGGGTCAAGGTCGCCGGCCGGGACGTCGACATCCGCGTCTCGCTCATCCCCACCTTCTTCGGGGAGCGCGTGGTGCTGAGGCTTCTGGACAAGCAGCGCGGCATCCTGTCGCTGAAGGAGATCGGCCTTACCGGCAGAAACGACCTCTACATGGAGCGGCTCCTGTCGAGGACGAGCGGCATCATCCTGGTCACCGGCCCGACCGGCAGCGGCAAGACCACCACCCTGTACGCCGCGCTCAGCCAGATCAACTCCCCGGAAAAGAACATCATCACCATCGAGGACCCGATCGAGTACCAGTTGAAGGGGGTCGGACAGATCCAGGTCAATCCCAAGATCGAGCTGACCTTCGCCAACGGGCTGCGCTCCATCCTCAGGCAGGACCCCGACATCGTCATGATCGGTGAGATCCGCGACGTCGAGACCGCCGAGATCGCCATGCAGGCCTCCCTCACCGGCCACCTGGTCCTCTCCACCCTGCACACCAACGATGCCGCCACAGCCGTTACCCGTCTCATAGACATGGGCATCGAGCCCTTCATGGTGGCCTCGTCCCTCTCCGCGGTGCTGGCCCAGCGGCTGGTCCGGGTGATCTGCCCGCACTGCAAGGAGTCGTACGTCCCCGACCAAAGCTACCCCGGCGTCGAGCTCCCGCCGCTCCTCTACCGCGGGCGCGGGTGCGAGAAATGCTTCAACCTCGGTTCTATCGGCAGGATCGGCATCTACGAGCTCCTTCCCATCGACGCCGAACTCTGTTCCATGATCATCAGGCAGGCTTCGGCCGGCGCCCTCAAGGAATACGCCGTCTCCAAGGGGATGCGCACCCTGCGGGAAGACGGGCTGGCCAAGGCCGCCCAGGGCATCACCACCATCGAGGAGGTCCTGAGGGTTACTCAGGAGGACTATGCCGACCTTTCGCTATAGCGCCTTCAACTCTTCGGGCGGCGACGTCTCCGGAGTCATCGATGCCGCGACCGTCAACGAGGCACGGGTCCAGCTCAAGCAAAAGGGGCTCTACGCCAAGGAGATAGCCCCCGCCGACCAGCACGGAAAGAAGGGGCTCTTGAAGTCACGGGTCAGCATCCCCGAGCTCTCCCTGGCCACCAGAAGGCTCGCGACCCTCCTCGGCAGCGCGGTCCCCGTGTACGAGGCGGTATCGACCTTGTGGGAACAGGAGGCGCCGGGCGAGCTGAAGCGCGTCCTCGGGCGGGTGCGCGACCGGTTGGCCGAGGGGCAGGGCCTTGCCCAGGCACTCTCCGCCGAGCCGGCGGTCTTCTCCGAGAGCTACATCGGCATGGTGGCGGCGGGCGAGGCCAGCGGCGCCCTGGAGGTGGTCCTCGAGCGGCTGGCCGAGTTCCAGGAGGACCAGGAAGAGGTCAGAAGCCGGGTCATTACCGCCCTGATCTACCCCGCCATCATGGTGGTCGTCGGGGGGGGCGTGATGCTGGTTCTCCTCGCCTTCGTGGTCCCCAAGATCGTGGCGGTGTTCGAGCAGAACAAGGCCACCCTCCCCTTCATAACGCTGGTGCTGATCAAGGCCAGCACCCTGCTCAGGAAAGGGTGGTGGCTCCTCCCTCTTGCCGGGGTGGGACTGGTTGCAGCCGGAAAGAGATTTTCCAGGAACGAGGAACTCATCAAGAAGCGGGACCGGTTGCTGCTGAAAGTCCCCATGGCGGGGGAGCTCTGGCAAAGGCTGGTCCTCTCCCGTTTCACCAAGGTTCTGGGGCTCCTCCTGCAAAGCGGCGTGCCGATCATCAAGGCCATGGAGATCACCGGCGAGGCCGTGGTCAATCGCGAGTACAAATCGTTTCTGGCCGAGGCCAGGGAAACGCTGATGCAGGGGGGAAGCCTCTCCGCGGCGCTCAAGGCGAGTCCGCTCTTTCCGCCGCTTTTGACCCACATGACCGCGGTCGGCGAGAAGAGCGGCGAGCTCGACCGGATGCTGATCAAGGCCGGGGATGCCTTCCAGAACGAGTTCAACGCCTCGGTGACCCGTTCCATGGCGCTCCTCGAGCCGCTGCTCATCCTGGGGATGGGGGTGGCCATCGGCTTCATGGTTATCGCCGTCCTCCTCCCGATCATGGAGATGAACCAGTTGGTGAAGTAGCCGCAGCGCCTGCCGACCTTCCCGGCCGGAGTTCGGGAGGAAGCCTGCCCCCGTCCGGCCGGCAGCCGATCGAAGAGAAAAACTAAAATCATAGAGAGGTCAACATGTTCACGACACTGAAGGGAAACCGCGGCTTCACCCTCATCGAACTCATGGTCGTCATCGTCATCCTGGGCATCCTGGCCGCCGTGGTCGCGCCCAAGATCATCGGCCGCAGCGACGACGCCAAGATCGCCGACGCCAAGGTCCAGATCAGGAACATGGAAACGGCGCTCAAGCTGTACAAGCTCGACACGGGCTCCTTCCCCGGCACCGAGCAGGGGCTGCAGGCGCTGGTCGCCAAGCCGACCTCCGGCAAGATCCCCAACAACTACAAGGCCGAGGGCTACCTGGAGAACAAGAACGTGCCCAAGGATCCCTGGGGCAATGACTACGTCTACGTCTCCCCCGGCGAGCACGGCGACTACGACCTCTACTCCTTCGGCGCCGACGGCACCCGCGGCGGCGATGGCAACAACCAGGATATCCAGAGCTGGAACCTGAAGTAGCAGGTCCCCTTCAATAACCACAGGAGAAGATCAACTGCCAAGGCCGGACGGAAAAGCGAAGAGGGGAAATCCGACTGAGGCCGGCTTCACCCTGATGGAGCTGATGGTGGTCATCGTCATCCTCGCGCTGGCCGCGGCGATCGTGGTCCCGCGCCTGCCGGCGCCGTCAGGGATGAAGCTGAAAACCTCCGCCCGCAACCTCGCCTCCGGGATCAGGTTCCTCAACGACCAGGCCATCATCACCAAGGGGAACTACCGGCTGCAACTGAACGTCGGCGAGGGCACCACGAAGATCGTGAAGCTCTCCGCTGGCGGAGAGGAGCAGCCGCCGGACGACCAGTTCATGAATCGCCGGCTGGTCGAGGAGGACATCGTCATCGAAGACGTGATGGTCCCCCAACTGGGAAAGGTCTCCGAGGGCGAGGTGACGCTTTCTTTCGGTCCCGGCGGCTACGCCGACTGCATCACCATCCACCTCAAGGGGGGTGACAACCATTTCACCGTGATCGCCTACCCCTCGGGCGGGAAGGTCAAGGTGCTGGAAGGTTACCAGATGCTGGACGGGGAGAAGGAGGCGACGTCGTGAGAGGCTTCACCCTCCTGGAGGTCATGATCGCCCTGGCGATTGCCGCCGGCGTCCTCCTTACCGTCATCTCCTCGCTCAACCACCACCTCTCCATCGTGGGACAGGATACCGAGGAAACCACGGCGGCCCTGGTGGGACGGGCCAAGCTGGACGACCCGGACTTCAAGAACGAGAAGAACAACAAGGGTACCTTCGCACCCGATCACCCCGCCCTCAAATGGGAGAGGATCATTACCCCCGACACTCCGTATCCCGGCGTCAGTCGCATCAGCCTGACGGTGAAATGGAACGACGACAGGAAGGCCCTGTCGCTGGTCCGCTATGCGGCTCAATATGGTCAATAACAGAGGCTTCACGCTGATAGAGCTGCTGATCGCGCTGGCACTGCTGGTCATCCTCAGCGGCGCCCTCTACGGCACCTACTTCTCCGTTGCCGCCGCCAGGGAGAGGGGGGGCGTCCGCATGGAGGAGCGCCGGGAGATTTCCTCGACCCTGGGCAAGCTCCACGGCGAAATCGCCTCCGCATTTTTCAACACCAACAACATCACCAACAACCGTCTCCTTTTCAAGGTGGAAGACCGGGACAGCTTCGGCAAGCCCGCTTCGCTCTTGGCCTTCACCGCCATCGCGCCGCCGAGGATCGACACCACTCCGGCCTCCGACCTCACCCTGGTGAACTACTTCGTTAAGGAGCACGACGGGGTGCTCACGCTGGTGCGGGAGTCGCGGGACCCTTACCTGGACACCAAGGTGAGGAGCTTCCCCTACCCGGTGATCGAGGTGATAGAGGGCTTCCTGGTCGAGTGCTACGACGGCGGGAAGTGGGTCAAGAGCTGGGACAGCGCTCCCACTCTGAACGGCCGCCTTCCCAGCGCGGTGCGGATCACCATAACCATGAAGGGGGGCGAGATCTTCACCACCATTGCCACCCCCAACATAGGGTTGATCCAGTGAGGGGGGAGAAGGGGTTCGCCCTGGTGATAACCCTGATCGTGACCGCGCTCCTGGTGGGGCTCCTGGTGGAGTTCGTCAACGAGGTCTACGTCGACACCTCGCACAGCCACAACTTCGTCGCCTCCCAGCAGGCCTCGATCCTGGCGGAGTCCGGCATAACCGCGGGGATCAAGCTGATCCAGGGCTCGGCGCTCACGAGGGAGGGGACCTACAGCTCGCTACTGGAGATATGGGCCAAGCCGCAGAAGCATGATGGCGAGGAAGGGACGGTCACCATCGGCATCGAGGAGGAGAGCGGCAAGCTCAACCTCAACACGGCGACTTCGGACAATGGAACCGTCACCGAATACACCCCGATGGCGATCCGACTCTTCAAGAAGGCGGGGCTTCAGGGTGACGACCTGGCCGACGCTCTCCTCGACTGGGTGGACAAGGACGACACGCCGCGCCCCGGCGGGGCGGAGACGAGCTACTACGGCACCCTGAAGCTCCCGTACCAGGCGAAGAACCAGAAGCTGGAGACGGTAGAGGAGTTGGCGCTGATCAAAGGCTTCACCTCCGCGTCGGTGGCCAAGCTGAAACCGTACCTCACCGTCTACGGTCGCCTTGGCGACAACGAACCGGCGACCCCGATCAACATCAACACGGCGCCGAAAGAGGTGCTCATGGCCCTGGACGAGAGCCTGACAGAGGATCTGGTCAACAGGATCCTGGACGCCCGGAAGACCAAGCCGATCAAATCGATCGCCGACTTCAACAGCATCCCCGGGATCGACGCCATCTCGGCCAAGTTCTCCACCAGGATCACCTTCGCCGGCTCCGTGTACCGGATCCACGCCGAGGGGCGGGTGGGAGAAAGCGTCAGTGTGGCGGAGGCGGTGGTGCGCATGGATGGAGCAGTGGTGAAGAAGTACCTTTACTGGAGAGAGTATTGATGGACATCCTGATCATACAGCTTAAAAGGAGCGAGCTGATCCTGGCCCGCTTCCGGCCCAAAAGGGGCGGGGTCACCTTCCTCTCCGCCGAGCGCCACCCCCTGGAAGGGGGCGACGAGCAGATCGCCCGCATCGCCTCCGAGGCCGCTGGAAACGGGGGGGAGCACAGGGTCATCCTGGCCCTGCCGCCGACCATGCTCTTCATGAGGGAGCTGGAGCTCCCCATTGCGGACCGGAACAAGGTCAGGGAGTTGCTGCCGCTGGAGTTGAAAGGGGAGACCGCTCTCGATACCGAGGCGCTGGTCTTCGACGCCCTGCCGCTGACCTCGGGGAAATACCTGGCGGTCTGGGGGCGGACCAAGGAGCTGATCGAGAAGATCGAGCTCCTGAAGGGGGCTGGGCTGGAACCGGAGATGGTGACGGCATCCCTTTTCCACTGGAACAAGCTGGCGCCGGCGACCGGGACGGTGGCGGTCACCGACGGAGAGGCGCTGGCAGCCTACGCCGACGGCACGCCCATCTACTTCAGGGCCCTGCCACCCGACTCATGGGAAGCGGAGGTCCCGAGGACGCTCGCGGCGCTGGAAATGGCCCGGGAAGCGGGGGTTGACCAGGTCATCTCCCACGCCCGCAGCGCCAGGGAGAGCGACACCCTCGCGCAGGCTACGCCTGGGCTCACCGAGGCTTTCGGGGACGACGCCCATGCCGCCCACGACCTCTCCGGCGCCTACGCGGTGGCCGCTGCGGTGGTCGACGGCAGTGCGGTGAACCTCCGCCGGGGTCCGCTGGCCTATACCGCGGGGAACGAAAGGCTCTACAAGAAGCTGCGGGTGACGACCATACTGGCGGCGGCCCTGGTGCTGCTACTCTTCGGCGAGAGCGGGGTGCGCTACTACCTGGTCAAGCGGGACCTGGCCTCGCTCGACGCCACCATGAAGACCATGTACAAGGAGGTCTTCCCGACCCGCACCAAGGCGGTGGACGAGGTCTCGGAACTGCGATCCGAGATCAAGCGGTTGGAGGGGGCCAAGACCACCAGCAACGTGCTGAAGCTGATCAAGGATGTGGCCGAGATCAAGGGTGAGGAGATCCCCGGCATCTACGAGACTGAAGTCGACGGCTCCGACGTGCGCCTGAAAGGGGATGCCAGGAGCTTCCAGGCTGCCAACGATTTCAAGGGACGCGCGGCCGGGCTCTTCGAGGGGGCCGAGGTGAGCGAGGTCAAGTCAAAGCCGGACGGGAGCGTCAGCTTCACCTTCACCGGGAAAGCGAAGGGGGTGTCGCGATGACCAGGCAGGAGCTCATGGACATGGTGCAGGGGCTGGACCGCCGGACCAGGCAGCACATCGGGATGCTGCTGGCGGCCATCCTGCTGATCATCATCGCCCTTTCCGCGATCAACAGCCGGACCTCCGCGCTGGAGAGAAAGAGAGCCGCCCGTGAAGCGGACATTGCCGAGATGATGCGGCTCAAGGTCCGCTACCTGGCCGCCAACGCCGGCGCCCAGCGTCTGGCCAACAGGCTGATGGCGACCAAAGCCGACGACTCTCCGGCCAAGATCGTCGAAGAGATCGGCATCAAGGGACGCAGCAGCCAGGTGAAACCGGTCAAGGGCGACGACATCCCCGGCTATGTCGAGGACGCGGCGGACGTGAAGATCGAGGGGCTTACGGCGAACGAGGCCACCAACCTCATCTACAGGCTGGAGAAGGGGACGCGTCCGGTGACGGTGAAGAAAGCTTCGATCAAGCAGCGCTTCGATGATCCGTCCAGGCTCGACGTGGCGCTGACCATCGCCCTGATCAAGCCCGCCCCGGCGGGGAGCCGATGAGGGGACGTGCCCTCTACATAGCCTGCGGCCTGCCCGTGGGCTTGTTGCTCTTCCTCCTGCTGACGCTGCTCTTCACCCCCAACGACGCCATCAAAGGGTTGCTGGTGCGGGTCGCCGACAACGCAGGCTTCACCGTCACCGCGACCGGATTCGGCAAAGGCTTCCCCTTGGCTCTCAGGGCCCGAGCCCTGGAAGTCGCCACCGATAAGGGGACGGTGATCAAGCTTCGCGACACGCGGGTCCGCCTCAAGCTGCTGCCGCTGCTCATGGGCAAAGTGCAAATTGCCTGCAGCGGGATGATCGGGGCCGCCGGAGAGATCGAAGGCGACGCCACTCTCGGGAAAGCCCCCGCCTGGAGCCTGCAGTGCCGCAGGGTGCGCCTTGAGGATATACCCTTCTTCAGCACGGTGGCGGGCGCCCGGGTCAGGGGGGACCTGCGGCTGACCGGCAGCATGATCACCAGGAAAGGGATCCCTGAAGGCGAAATGCAGCTCGAGGTGCGCGGTGCGGAACTCTCCGGAGTGAAGCTCGGCGTCATGCCGCTCCCCGATGCCGCCTATCGGCAGGTACGCGGCGCGCTGCGCGTCGAAAAGGGGCGCGCCGAACTGAAGAGCTTCACCCTCGATGGAGACGGGATCTACGTCCGCCTTAAGGGAGGGACCCCTCTCGCGGCGCCGCTGGCCAACTCTCCCCTGGAGCTGACCATGGAGATGATGCCGAAGCCGGCCTTCCTCGAGCGCCAGAAGTTCGTCTTCCTCCTCCTCACCAGGTACCAGACCTCTCCCGGTGCCTTCAGCATTCCGATCCACGGCACCCTCGCCCATCCCACGATCTAGGCGACCAGGTTTCATCCGGCAAAAGCTGTTGCTTTGATAACGTTCTTCCATTAAAATATCCCTCAAGTCCCTTAATTAAACGCCCATTCCACCTCCCCTGCTCCGCAAGCGCGCCCTCTCCCTCGGGAAGATGCTCAGGACGAGGGAGGTGGCCCATCCCGGGCGCTCATTAGCTATACTGATTAGCGCTATCTTCCGCTATGAGATTGTCATCCCCGAATGCCCTTATCGGGGATCCAGATTTCACATCGTTTAGGAGCTGGATTCCCGATCAGAATCGCTTCGGGAATGACAGTTTTAGAAGCTGGCGGAAGATTGGTACTAATCAGGTTAGCTCTTCGCCAAGCCCATCGCCCTGCCCCTCCCACAAGAGGAGCGCGACTCCGAACAAGGAGCAGCGGTAATGATCAAGTTCGAAGGCGTACACAAATGGTTTAAGAAACTCCATGTGCTGAACGATATCAACCTCCGGGTCGAGCCGGGGGAGGTAGTGGTCGTCTGCGGCCCTTCCGGAAGCGGCAAGTCGACCCTGATCCGGACCATCAACCAGCTGGAGCCGATCGACCAGGGGCGGCTGGTCGTCGACGGCATGGACCTCTGCGACAAGAAGACCGACATCAACAGGCTCCGCGCCGAAATAGGCTTCGTCTTTCAGCAGTTCAACCTTTATCCCCACCTCACCGTCCATTCCAACATCACCCTGGCCCCCATCAAGATCCGCAAGACACCGAAGAAGGACGCCGAAGAGCAGGCCATGGCCCTACTGGAGCGGGTGGGCCTTGCCGAGAAGCGCGATGCCTATCCGACCCAGCTCTCGGGAGGGCAGCAGCAGCGGGTGGCTATCGCCCGTGCGCTCGCCATGAAGCCCCGCATCATGCTCTTCGACGAGCCTACCTCCGCCCTCGATCCCGAGATGATCGGCGAGGTGCTGGACGTCATGCAGAAACTGGCGGGGAACGGGATGACCATGGTTGTGGTCACGCACGAGATGGGATTCGCCCGGGAAGTGGCGAACCGGGTGGTCTTCATGGACCATGGGACCCTCCTGGAAGAGGCGAAGCCGGAGGAGTTCTTCATCAATCCGCAGCACGAGCGGGCCCGGCAGTTCCTGAAACAGCTTCTCTCGCCCATGCATTAAACGCCTTAACGGATCCCCCTCCCCAGGAGGGAGGGGGGCAGGGGGTGGGGGAAGCTGCCACCATGGTCAAAGCCGGCACCTCCCCCCCACCCTAACCCTCCCCCTCAAGGGGGGAGGGAACTCTGCTGTCGGGACTTAGCAGCTACAGATTGAGCAGCTACAGATTCAGCGGTTATATTCAGCAGCTACATCGAAGCCTTTCAATGTTTCACTACCACCACAAGGAGGAAGACGATGAAAAAACTGATGACGCTTCTTGCTGCAGTGTTTATGGTCGCGACTCTGGCGCACGCCGCGCTCGCCGCCGGGGACACCCTGGCGGAGGTGAAGAAGAAAGGTGTGCTGGTGGCAGGGGTCAAGGACTCCCTCCCCCCCTTCGGCTACATCGATGAAAAGACCCGTGAAATCGTTGGGTACGACATCGACTTCGTTAAGTACATTGCGAAGAAACTGGGGGTGAAGGTGGAACTGAAACCGGTCACCTCTGCCAGCAGGATGCCCCAGCTCATGGAAGGCAACATCGACATGATCGCTGCCACCATGACCAAGAACCCGGAGCGCGCCAAGCAGATCGATTTCAGCTACTCCTACTTCCTGACCGGCCAGAAGTTCATCACCCCGAAAGGGAAGGTGAGGAGCCTGAAGGACCTGGAAGGGAAGAAGATCGGCACCGCCAAGGGTTCCACCTCCGAGCAGAACGTGAAGAAGGCCATTCCTTCGGCAACCGTAATCTCCTTCGACGATTACCCGCAGGCATTCCTGGCTCTGCAGCAGGGTAAGGTCGCCGCCGTCACCACCGACGAATCGATCCTCGCCGGCATCCTCGGCAAGGCTCCCAACAAGCACAAATACGAGATCCCGAACCTCCAGATCTCCGAGGAACCTTACGGTCTCGGCATGCGCAAGGGCGACACCAACTTCGTCAAATTCGTGGACAAGACGCTGCTCGAAATGGAGAAGAACGGCGAGGCCAGGAAGATCTTCGAGAGGTGGTTCGGCCCCAATACCGCCACGCCGCTCAAGCGCACCTTCAAGATCACGGCTGGTAAATAGCAGCGTCCATCCCCACCCCGCCCCTCCCCTTGAAGGGGAGGAGGCCTTAGGGGCACTCCTTGCCTGAGTCCCCCCTCCCCCTGCGGGAGGGGGTGAGGTGGCGGCTTCACCCACTTCATAGTCGGCGTCTACGAACTGACCCACGTCTGGCCCCAGATCAACAACCGCACCAGGCCTATCCCACCGAGATCTTCATCTTCATCGCGGCCGTCTACTTCGTGATCTGCTACGCCTTCACCTCATTGTCGAGGGCGCTGGAGAGGAAACTCGCCTGGAACAGGATCATGTAAGTATTGGATGTAGCGCCATTAGCACTCTCAGTCTCCTGGCTGTTCATGTCACAACGGCGCGGCCCGTTGACAGAAATCATCCTTTTCAAGAATCGAGGATTGATGCAGCGGCATCGTTTTGGCACTATCAGGGACGACTTCGTCTGCTATCTGGCATGATGCTGTCCCTGGTAACGCTTCGATGAAATTCTCGCGGCAAAGCTGTAATTACTCAAAAATTTAGAACAGTTTTTGCAGGCAACAGTTGACAATTCACCTCAAGACGTTATATAAATCCCTGATTAAATTAACCACGATTTAATACCAAGGAGGGGGCAATGAGAGTAGCAAGAGTTATAAACCTTTTTTCGGCGTTTTTACTGACCGTCTTTATCGGGACGGCAGTGGCCGCTGAGCCTGCACAGCCTGCAGCGAAGCTGACTGTCGCCGATTGCGTTAAGTGCCACGAGGGACCGGTTCAGGCTATCGCCGCCAACGGCGGCAAACACAAGACCGAGGTCTCCTGCCAGGACTGCCACGTCGGCCATCCGCCGAAAGTGAAGAAGCCGATCCCGCAGTGCAGCCAGTGCCACGAAGGCAAGCCGCACTTCAAACTCCAGGGCTGCCTGGGCTGCCACACCAACCCCCATACTCCTAAGGTCATAAAGTTCGGCAATAACGTCACCGATCCGTGCCTCACCTGCCACACCCAGCAGATCGACCAGCTGCGCGCCAACAAGAGCAAACACAGCGCCCTCGCCTGCTCCTTCTGCCACAACGTTCACGGCAGGAAGCCGGCCTGCACCGAGTGCCACAAGTCCCACTCCGCCGACATCGCCGCCAAGGACTGCGCTGCTTGCCACAAGGCCCACATGCCGAAGGTCGTGACCTACAAGTCCGATACCCCGAACAAGTTCTGTGCAGCCTGCCACAAGCGCGCCGCTACCCTGCTGGCATCCAGCCCGGCCAAGCACAGCAAGCTCGCCTGCGTCTACTGCCACCAGGCCAAACACAAGACCGTACCGCAGTGCACCCAGTGCCACGTCAAGCCGCACCCGGCCGCCATCATGGCGAAGTTCCCGAAATGCGGTGAGTGCCACAACATAGCTCACGACCTCAACCACTGGAGCGAGGCTCCCGGAGCCAAGCCTGGCGCCGGCGCACCGGTTCCGGCACAGAAGGCCGCTCCGGTAAAAACCGCTCCGGCCCAGAAAGCCCCGCGGAAGTAGCAACTCCTGCATCAAACGGGGAGGCCGGCACCTTGCCAGCCTCCCCGCTTCATTTGCCCCCTTCCGGTCCGCCATCCGGCCCATGGACCGTTAGCGCCTCAGTGAGGATCACATGCTTCTACTAGAGATAACCTCGGCAGTGACGGCAGTGACTCTGGTGGTCCTCGCCTGCTACCTAATCCCCGTCCTCCTGGAAATGAAGAAGACCGCCATCTCCCTGCGCACCATCTCGGAGAGCTTGCAGGCCGATCTCAGGCCGCTGATCAAGGAACTGCGCGACACAGTGGCCGACATCCAGGTCGTCACCAGCGCGACCGCTGCCAACGCCGATGGCCTGAACCTCCTCATGGAGGAACTCGGGCATGCCGGGCACAACATCCGCATGATCAACAAAGTTATTGGAATCGCATCGGAAGTCGCGGCCGCGTCGTCGGCCTGGATAACCGGTGCGAGGGTTGCAGGGAAAGTTTTTGCTGATAGACTATTGAGAAAAAAAAGGGGGTAATCACCATGGCAAAGGACAACGATATCGGGACTGGTACCATGCTGCTTTCCTTCCTCGCAGGTGCGGCCGTTGGGGTCGGAGCGGCGCTCCTTCTGGCGCCCAAGACCGGCGAGGAGATGCGCGGCAAGATCAAGGATCTGGCCGACGACGCTGTCGATAAGATCAAGGAGTACGCCACCGAGGCCCAGGAGAAGATCCGGGCCAGCTATGAAGACGGCAAAGAGGTGGTCCTTGAGAAGAAGAACATCATCACCTCGGCCATAGAGGCCGGGAAGCAGGCGATGGAGAAGGAAAAGGAAAAACAGCAGGCGGCGCTCTAAGGAGCCCGATCCCCAAAAGCCCACTTCGGTGGGCTTTTTTAGTTGGAGGGGGGTTACGGGCGGGGACAAATTGCCGAAAGCGGCATCTTTCACAAGGAGTTATTGGTGGCAAGACGGGGAACGAAAGGCAGCATGATTGACCGGCTCTGGGAGCTCGACCCGACGACCGGCGGATTGAAGGGGATAGGCATCCGACTCCTGCAGTTCTTCACCTTCGCCGGTTCCAACTTCAACGCCAACAAATCGCTCTTGCGCGCCACCGCCCTCTCCTTCACCAGCCTCCTCTCGCTCGTCCCCCTGCTGGCCCTGGCATTCTCGGTGCTCAAGGGACTCGGCGCCCAGAATCGCCTCGCCCCCATCATCATCAAGCAGATGTCGGCGGGATCCGAGGTGGTGGTCAACCGCATCACCACCTACATCGGCAACACCAACATGGGCTCGGTCGGCGCCATCGGCCTGGCCGCCCTCCTCTATACCTCCATCACCATGCTGGCCAACGTCGAGGAGGCCTTCAACGCCGTCTGGGGGGTGACGGAGACCCGCTCCTTCTACCGCAAGTTCAGCGACTACGTGAGCGTCCTGGTCAGCGCCCCCATTCTCCTTTTGGCCGCCACCAGCATCACTACCACCCTCCACAGCAAGCGGCTGATCGGCTGGCTGATGGAGTACACCTACTTCGGCGACCTCTTCCTCTTCCTTCTGAGCCTCACCCCCTATCTCACCGTCTGGATCGCCTTCTTTCTCCTCTATCTCTTCATCCCGAACACCCGGGTCCGCTTCGACTCGGCCCTGATCGGAGCGGTCCTGGCCGGGACCCTCTGGGAAGTGGCCCAGTGGATCTACATCAATTTCCAGGTCGGTGCCGGGAACTACAACGCCATCTACGGAACCCTCTCGGCCCTGCCGATCCTGATGATCTGGATCTATACCAGCTGGATCATCGTCCTTTTCGGAATGGAGGTGGTGGCGGCCCACCAGAACAGGAGGACCTTCCGCAGGGAAATCCGCGGCGGCGAGATCAGCCAGGCGCTGCGGGAGGTGGTGTCCCTGGCAGCCCTGAAGCACATTGCCGGGGCCTTTCACCGGGGCGAGCCGGGATGGACCGACGAGCACCTGGCCATGAAGCTCCGCATGCCCCTTCGGATCATGCGCGACACGCTGCACCAGCTCCACGAGGGAGGATTCATAATCCAGGCAGGAGGAAGCCGCGGCGCCTTTTATCCCGCCCGCGAGCTCGACCAGATCGCGCTCGACGAGGTGATCCTCTCCCTCAGGGGGCACGGCGACGCCCGCCAGATGAAGGACGAGGAGGAGTCCGTGGAGCTCCTGCGGACGGTTGACAGGGCGGTCGCCGACGCGCTGGCAGGGCTGACCCTGAAGGAGTTCGCCGGTGGCGAAAAGGTCCCCCCCGACGTTGACAAAGGGTGACCAGTTGACATATAGTGACCCGATTACAACGTGACGTAAAAGCGGGTTATGCAAGACTTTAAAGACATCGACAAGCAGACGCGGCAGGGCAGGAAGGCGGGTAAGGCCAAGGGACTGGAAGGCAACTTCTTCAAGAAGTTGGAGGAAACTGCGCCCCAGAAGAGGAAGCTGAAGATCATCCTCCCCGTCGTGGCCCTGCTCCTTGCCAGCTATCCCATCATCTCCCTCTTCGGCTCCACCAAGGCGAAGCCCGACCATCCGGTTTCCCGGAAGACCCCGGCCCCGACCCCCCTGACCAACCTGGACAATTGGGGGGCCTTCAAGGTGGCCGCCGACGTCTATCCCAACGCCCACCTCGACAACGGCGCCATCAGTGCGCCTCTGCCGCAGGGGGGCAAGGTGGTCTACGCCATCAACGAGGCCATGCAGCGCCGGGTCGAAAAGGTGATGAACGACTACAAGGTCCCCTACGGGATGTTCGTCGCCATCGAGCCCAAGACCGGGCGGGTGCTCGCCATCGTAGCCCATTCCTCGGCCCAGCCGGGGTGGGAGAAGGGCGCCTTCTACAACCTCTACCCGATGGCCTCCCTCTTCAAGATCGTGACCGCGACCGCGGCGCTGGAAGAGAAGAAGGTCTCCGCCGACACCCCCTTCGCCTTCAACGGCCGCCTCACCTCGGAAAGCCCGAAGTACTGGCGGGTCAGGCCGGGACGCGGCAACCAGCAGATGCCGCTCTCCCTGGCCATGGGCAAGTCGGTCAACCCGGTCTTCGGCAGGCTGGCCGGAGAAGTGGTAGGTCGCGACCCGCTCCTGCTCTACGCCGGGCGCTACGGCTTCAACCAGAACATCTTCCCCGGCTCGCCGGTGACCCCGAGCACCGCTCCCCCTCCGGGGACGGTCGACCAGCTGATGCTGATGGGCGCCGGGCTTAACCGCGAGGTGAGGGTATCGCCCTTCCACGCCGCGGCCATCATGGCCACCGTGGCCAATAACGGCGTGATGATGGCACCCTCCCTGGCCAGGGAGATCATCGACGCCAAGGGGACCACGGTCTACACCCAGAAGCCCCAGCAGCTGAGGACGGTGACCACGCCGGAGACAGCCTCGTCGCTGGCGCGGATGCTCTCCACCACCGTGGTCAGCGGCACCTCCCGCAAGGCCTTCCATGACCGCAGGGGCCGGCCGATGCTGGCCTCGCTCAAGGTGGCGGCCAAGACCGGTTCCATCGACGGCAAGGACCCCGCCGGCCATTACAGCTGGTTCGCGGCCTATGCGCCGATGGAGGATCCCCAGATCGCCCTGGCGGCCCTGGTGATCAACCAGAACAAGTGGCGCATCAAGGCGACCTCGGTCGGGGAGCAGGCCCTGGAGGCCTTCTTCAAGTAGGGGGGGATATGGAGTGCCGGAGATGCGGGACCTGTTGCGTCGCCCCTGACATCAGCACGCTGGGAAAGGGTGTGGGAGAGAGGTGCCGGCACCTGTCGGAAAGCTTCGCCTGCGGCATCTATCAGGACCGCCCCGCTGTCTGCCGCGGCTACCGTCCCGACGATCTCTGCGCCGCCATCGAGGCGCCTACCCTTGAGCGTAGGGTGGCATCCTATCTCGAACTTTTCGGGATGAAGGTCTAGACGAAGCGCTCGAGGGTGAATTTCCCGTCCAGCCACTGGGCGTAGGAGAACTGGGTGATCCAGTCACCGAGAGCGATGAAGAGACGGCCATCCTCCTCCTTGATCATGGGGAGGTGGTAGTGGCCGGTGATGACGGCGTCGCACCCGGCGGCGAAACGGCCGCGGGCGAAGTCGTCGAGAATTACACGGTAGTCCCAGCGCGCCCGCCTGACCGCGCGCTGCTTGCTGCTGCGCTGCGAGAGGGTGGACGCGGCATGGGCGGTGAGCCGCCGGGAGAAGAGCGGGATCAGCGCCTTGACCACCGGGCTGTGGAGCACGAAGCGGAAGGCGCGATAGCGGTAGTCTTCGCGGTTGATCTGGTCGCCATGGCAAAGATAGACTTTCTGTCCACCGATCTCCAGCACCGCCCCCGCCTTGTAGACCTCCGCCTGAAAATGCTCCTCGAAGAAGCCGTCGAGGTGGAAGTCATGGTTCCCCTCGAAGTAGACGATCCGGACCCCACGCTCCCGGACACCCTCCAGAGCTTCAATGATCCGGACGTAGTGGCTGTAGACCGGATCGGGGTTCCCGACCCAGAATTCGAACACATCCCCCAGCAGGTACAGGGTATCGGTGTCGGCGGGAAGGGTCTCCAGAAAACGGATCAGGGTACGGTAGTTGGGATCGTCCGGCCTTCTCAGGTGGGCATCCGCGATGAATATCTTGCGCATTTCGGCAATATATACAAAAATAGGACAATGGCCAATGAGAAAAGGCGGCGTCGGCGTTTAACCTCCGCCGCCCGCCCATGCTCCGAGGCAATAATCTCTGTAAGGGGTGTTGATGCAGACCCACGCTATGCGCAATCTCGAGATCGTTTGGGAAGACCTGATGGAGGCCTTCGAGAACCCCGATCCTGAACTGATCTACTTCCTTGACCGGGAGACAGGCGAGATCTTTTCTGTGCCGACCGACTACGACGACGACGCCTTCTGGATCGAGGTGGACACCAACGGGCGGCGCTACCTGGAGATCCCGCCCTTCGACTACAGCCAGGAGCGCCAGCTGGTGCACGGCTTCATCCAAGGCGTAGCCAATCCCGCGCTGAAGGAGATGCTGGTGCGCGCTTTCGTGGGCAAGCAGGTCCACGGCAGGCTGAGCGAGATCCTCTCCTTCTACCCTGAGGAGCAGGAGCGCTTCCTGGCGGTGCGGGAGGAGATGCTGACCGGGCGCGCAGGCCACTGGCTGGAGGAGCATGACATCTTCCCTCCCGAGCGGGCGATGTCCTAGTTCCGCCCGATTCCGATCACACAGCAGAGAAGGGGCGGCCTTGCGCCCGTTAAGCCTCACTAGCAGTCGTTTTGCCCACCCAGGTAAATCTCCGGAAGTTCATGAGGAAGCCCATGCTATCTCAACCAAGCGCCACCAACCGAGCCATCCTGATCCTTGTCGTGGCAGCCGCGCTTTTCGCAGCGGGGCACGCACTGCGCCACACGGTATCGTGCTTCCTCCTCTCCTTCGTCATCGCCTACCTGATGGACCCCATGGTGGTGTTCCTGGAGCGGAAAAAGCTCTGCCGGATGAAGGGCATCGTGGCCGTCTACATAGCGCTCGCGCTCTTCTCGGTATTCGCATTCTCCTACCTGGTACCTTTCCTGATCCTGCGCTGGCAGGCGCTGATCCCCAACATCCCGCTCTACCTGCAGAAGGCCAAGGCGATCGGGCTGGAGCTGCAGGGGAGATTCCAGCCCTTCAGCGGCGGTGAGGAGTGGAGCTGGGCCTTCGACAACGCGGTGGAGGGGGTAAACAAGATCATCGCCGGCCTGGGCGCCGGGGTCTACTCCGCGGCCGCCAGCATGGTCTTCAACCTCTTCAACCTGGTCCTGGCCCCGATCCTGGTCTTCTTCATGCTCATCTATAAAAGCGAGATCAAGCACACCGTGGCGGGGTGGCTGCCGAACAGGCGCAAGGCCGTGCTCCTGGAGATCGGCGACGAGGTCCACGAGAGCATCGGCGGCTATCTGAAGGGGCAGCTCATAGTCTCCTTCATCGTGGCCGTTCTCTCCACCCTCGCGCTGATGATCCTGGATGTCGATTATCCCTTCTTCAACGGCGTCTTCGCCGGGCTGGCCTCCATCCTCCCCTTCATCGGGGTCATCCTCGCCACCGTCCCGCCGCTCTTCTTCGCCTACGTCAAGTTCCAGACCGGCCTCGCCATCTTCAAGGTGGTGGCGGCCTTTGCCGTGATCTACTTCCTGGAGGGGTACCTGGTCAAGCCGCTGGTCTTCAAGCGCTCCATGGACCTGAACCCCCTCCTCACCATCATCATGGTGATGGCCATGGGGGAGCTGATCGGTTTCTGGGGGATCCTCCTGGCCATTCCCATCGCCGCCACCGCCAAGATCTTCGCGGTCTCCATAGAACGGGGGGATTTCCGGGACCCCGAGGGGAGCTGACCACGGGATCGAGGCGGGGGTTGACCTATCGGCAGCGGATACGTAGAATAATCACGGTAATGACGCTGTGAACGCGCGCAGCTTTGATAACGGGTAGGGATTAACGGATCAAGCGTCGAGGTCGCGGATCGTTGAAGAACAAGTGGATTGCAACAGCGGCGGAAATCGCCCTTATCGTGGTAGTCTCGGCCACCGCCGGCATAGCCTGGAACCGGACCCTGCTGGCCAGTGCCTGGCGCGGCGAAGTCGCCCAACAGCCCGCCCGTGCGCAGTCGGCCGCCCCTTCGGCTGCCGAAGTGCTCCCCATGCCGATAGCCTTGGCCCAGGTGAAGGAGCTCCTTGACGCGAAGCAGGCGGTGGTAGTTGACGCCCGCAGCGCCGCCAACTTCTCGCAGGGGCACATTGCCGGATCGCTTTCGCTCCCGCTGGACGTGGCCCGCAAGAATCCTCAGGCAGCGCTCAAAGGCAAGGTCGCCAAGGATGCCACCATCATCGCCTACTGCAACGGCTTCTCCTGCCATGACAGCATGGAACTCGGCAGAATCCTCATGCGGGCAGGCTACGCCTCGGTTTATGTCTTCGAAGGCGGATTCCCCGAATGGCGCGACGCAGGATACGCCGTGGCGGCGGGGGCGATATGAGCCGATACCAGCGACACATACCGGCGGCGGTCCGGATGGCACTCGGCGCGATCTTCGTATACGCGGCGGTGGTCAAGATCGCAAACCCGGTCGGATTTGCCGGGAGCATCGCGGCCTACCAGATCGTCCCCTATTTCGCCAGCTACCTCACCGCGGCGGTCCTCCCCTTCCTGGAACTGGTATGCGGGGTGTTCCTCATCCTCGGCTATCGTGTCAAGGGGGGTGCGCTCATCATCGGCATGCTCAACCTGGTCTTCATCGCCGCCCTGGCCTCCGCCATCGCCCGCGGCCTCGACATCGACTGCGGCTGCTTCAGGGAAGGTGGGGCCAAGACCTCACCATGGCTGGCCCTGGGCAGGGACCTGGTATTCCTGGCCATGACCGCCTTCGTGCTGAAATCGGAGAGCAAGAGGCATCTCTCCCCGCCCCGATCCCTCGCCTAGCAACAGATGCCCGGCACCTTGCGGTTTGGCTGAAAATACTGTAGGATGCCGCGTCGTCCTCATTAACCACCGACGGAGATCTTTTTGAACGAGATAGCACTTCTGGTCGCAGCCTACCTGCTCGGCTCGATCCCGACCGGTCTGTTGCTGGCCCGGGCTCTGGGCGTCAACATCCGGGAAACCGGGAGCGGCAACATCGGCGCCACCAACGTTTACCGCACCATGGGAAGAAAAATTGGCCTGCTGACCCTGGTGGGCGATTGCCTGAAGGGACTGATCCCTGTCCTGGCCGCGAAGTGGCTGGGACTCCCCGATGTCTGGGTCGCCGCCGTGGGCCTCGCCGCCTTCCTCGGCCACGTCTACACCATTTTCCTCGGCTTCAAGGGCGGCAAAGGTGTGGCCACCGCCCTCGGCGTCTTCCTGGCCGCTTCACCGTGGTCCGTCCTGCTGGCGCTGATCGTTTTCATCGCCGTCCTCTACCGGTGGAGATACGTCTCCCTGGCCTCGATAACGGCGGCCGCGGTCATTCCCCCCCTGGTCGTGCTGATCGAGGGGCGGCCGGAGGTGACTGTGATGGCGGCGATCATCGCCGCGATCGTGATCTTCCGGCACCGCGAGAATATCTCCAGGCTCAGGGCCGGAACCGAAAACAAGTTCAAAGCCTGATCGCGGGGCGATCGCCAAGACAACGGAAATAAAAAAAGGGGCTGACTCCCGCGGGAGCCGCCCCTTTCTTGTTCCGTTTATCGATCGATCAGCTTCTCAAGCCGCCTCGCGTGCGATGACCAGCGGGGTCAGGAAGCGCTTCAGCTTCTTCAGCGCCCCTTCCTCGATCTGGCGCACCCTTTCGCGGGAGATGGAGAAGTGGTCGGCGATCTCCTGCAGGGTCAGCGGGTCGTCGGAGGAGACCCTGCGCTCGATCACGAAGCGCTCCTTGTCGTTGAGGTTCTGCAGCGCGCTGGCTATGCCCTGCTCGAGCAGCACCGTCTCCTGACGGTCGGCCAGCATCTCCTCCTGGTTCTGCCGCAGGTCCGGCAGGGTCTCCAGGAAGGTCCCTCCCTCCCCTTCGAGCATCTCGACGTCGAGGGAAAGCTCTCCCCTGAGGCGCTGCTCCATCTCCTGGGCCTCGCCGTCCTTAACGTCCAGCGAGAGCGCGGTGGCGTGGAGGTCTCCCTCGCCGGTCATGTTGATGATGGCCTGCTTGGCCTGGTTCAGTTTGAAGAAGAGTTTGCGCTGCGCCTGGGTGGTCCCGATCTTCAGGAGGCTCCAGGCGGAGATGATGTGGTTCTGTATGTAGGCCCGGATCCACCAGACCGCGTAGGAGATGAGGCGGACACCCTTGGCAGGGTCGAACTTGCGCACCGCCATCATCAGCCCGATGTTCCCCTCCTGGATCAGGTCGAGCATCTTCATGCCATAGTTTCTGTACTCGCCGGCGACCTTGACCACAAAGCGCAGGTTGGCGGTGATCAGCCTGTGGGCCGCCTCGAGGTCCCCTTCGTCGCGGAACCTGTAGGCCAGGGCCGTCTCCTCCTCTGCGCTCAGCAGCGAGAAACGGTTAATCTCCGAGAGGTAGAGGGTAAGATTGTCTATGGGTACCGGCATGGTAGTTGTCACGGCAGCTTCTCCCTATCCGTCATTCTTCGCCAACCTCGTTGGCACTCTACACCTTTGAGTGCTAACAATATAACAAGCCCCCCGGGAAAAATCAAGGGGCGCGGAGATATCTGCTCCGCAGCTAAAACCTCGCTTACGTTCAGGTTAAATTTCTTGCCCCCCTCCTCTTAATGTGGTAAACGAAAAGTTCGAACAAAAGCGACGCCTGGCGCCGAGAAAGAGAGGTTCAGCCAAATGGAGATACGCGTACTACCTTTGAGCGAAGGGGAGAAGAAACCCAAGTTTACCGACGAATCGAAGCTTGGGTTCGGCAGGATCTTCACCGATCGCATGTTGCTGGTGGAGTGGAAGCTCGGAGAGGGGTGGGTCGATGCCCGCATCAAGAAGTACGAGCCGTTCTCCCTTGATCCGGCGGCCATGGTGCTCCACTACGCACAGGAGATATTCGAGGGGCTCAAGGCCTACAAGTGGAAGGACGGTTCCATCGCCCTCTTCCGCCCCGAGATGAACGCCCGGCGCTTCAACCACTCCGCCGAGAGGCTCTGCATGCCGGAGGTTCCGGAGGAGCTTTTCGTCAAGGGCATCGAGCAACTTGTCTCCCTGGAGCGTGACTGGATCCCCAGCGCGGAAGGCACCTCGCTCTACATCAGGCCCGCCATGATCGGCGTCGAGCCACATGTCGGGGTGAAGCCTTCCGATCACTACTACTTCTACGTCATCCTCTCCCCGGTCGGCGCCTACTACGCGAGCGGCTTCAAGCCCGTCAAGATCATGGTGGAGGACAAGTACGTCCGCGCCACCCCCGGCGGGACCGGCGAGGCCAAGACCGGCGGCAACTACGCGAGTTCCCTCAAGGCCGGCCTCGAGGCCCATGAGAAGGGCTTCGACCAGGTGCTCTGGCTGGACGGCGTGCACAAGCGCTACATCGAGGAAGTCGGCTCGATGAACATGTTCTTCGCTTACGGTGACACCATCGTCACCGCACCGCTGGAGGGGAGCATCCTCCGCGGCATCACCAGGGATTCGGTGCTGACCCTGGCCAAGTCGCTGAACATGAAGATCGAGGAGCGCAAAATCGAGGTCCACGAGTTGATGAACGACATCCGCAGCGGCAAGGTCACCGAAGCCTTCGGCAGCGGCACCGCCGCCGTGATCACCCCGGTCGGCGTCCTCTCCTACGCAGGGGAGACCGTGCAGGTCAGCGACGGCGGCGTCGGCAAGACCACCCAGACCCTCTACGACACCCTTACCGGCATCCAGACCGGCAAGATCGCCGACACCTTCGGGTGGGTCAAGAAGGTGGAATAACGAACCAGGCTAAGGGCTAAGGGCTGAAGGCTAAGGGGTGGAGAAATTCAGCCCTTAGCCTTGGCCACCCTCCGGACACCCTGCAGGAGCGCCGTCCTCGGCGCGAACTGTTTTCAGGCAGAGGCGTCATGGCTGACGCGATCTTCGCGGCAGGAAGCCGCTCCTACCCATCATGCAGCTCGAACAACACATTGCCCACCGCCAGGCTATTTCAGGCACACTATGAAGCAGCCCGCTATCGAGACAAATACCCTCTGCCTTTCCTGCCGCCGCAGTTGCAAGCAGGCCACCACCGTCCTCATCGCCGCCTGTCCGCGATACTACCAGGGCCCGAAGATCAAACGGGTCCAGTGGAAGCAGCCCGATCTCCCTCTAGAGTAATCAAGCCCCCCCTTAACGCCGCAACCTCAACCCGCAACCTACTGACCCTTCAGGGCCTTCGCCAGCGGTTTCCAATGGATGACGTCGATCCGCTTGCAGGCCCTGGTTATGGCCACGTAGAGGAGATTCCGATCCAACTCCGTTTGCCGGTAGTCCGTCTCGCTCGGATCCCATAGCACGACATTGGTGAACTCCAGCCCCTTCACCTGGTGCGTGTTGACCACCAGGACCCCCGGCTCGAAGCTGATCACCCCCTCGCCGTGGAGGCCAGCCACACCGGCGAGCGCGTCATGGATCCTCTTGATATCCGCCTTCTTCTTGCAGATGACCGCGGTAAGCGCACGGGGATCGGCCTCCGCCAGTTCCGCGACGAGGTGCCGCAGTTTCGCCGCTGCCGCGGGGAAGTCCGGGACCTCGTGAAATTCGGCCACCCCGGGATGCGCCTTGGAAGTATCTACCTCCCGGCCGCTGACCCTGGCGGCAAGTGCCATGATCTCGCGGGCGGAGCGGTAGGACAGTGACAGGGTTTCCTTGTCCAGGCCGAGCGAGTTCAGAGCGCCCCTGAAGTTGGCGAAGCCGTCGGCGTCGACGAAACTGAGTATCTTCTGCTTTTCATCGGCGCAGACCGTGAGGCTCTTCCGTACCGAAGTGGCGGCAAGGATCGCCTCCAGTTCGAGCTGGCCGAAGTCCTGCGCCTCGTCGATGACGATGTGATCATAGAAATTGAACGCCCCCGCCACCGTCGACTCCGGTTGACGGCGCAGCTGGCAGAGACGAAGGAGGATGCTCACGTCCGAGAAGGACATGATGCGGTCCTTGGTGTCGATCTTCTTCCGTACCCCGGCAAGGAAAGCCTCACGCTCCCGCGTCCCTGGGAAAAGCGCCTCCGCGAGATACGGCTGGGTGTAGAAGCGCCAGAGGTCGACCACCGGGTCCATCCTCCGGCTCTCACCCACATAGCGCGACAAGAGGCGGGAGATTTGGCTGTTCTTCTTCTCGCCGCCGAACGGATCGTCGAAGGAGGTCTTCACCGTCACCCCCAGGGCGCTCAGCGCGGTGAGGGACCAGGCACTGAAGGTATCGACGCGGGTGGCGCCGAGGAGCTCATTGGAGGTCTTCTTGACGTAGTCCCGCAGGGTCCTGTTGAACATCAGCACCAGGCAGCGCTCCGGGCGGAAGAGTTCCGGCTGCGCGAACTGGAGAAAGGAGAGCCGATGCAGGGCCACCGTGGTCTTGCCTGTTCCGGCCGATCCGGTGAGGTAGGTGCAGCCGGCCGACTCCCTGGTGATCATCCCGAACTGCGACGCCGAGATGAGAGAAACGATGTCCACCAGGCGATGATCGGACTCCCGGGATTTGGTTTCCGAAGATGACGCGGAAGAGCTGCCGTTCCGGCGCCACTCCCCGTCCCTGAGGTCATAGATCTCCGAAGGCGTCTCGATGCGATGCAGGACCCTGCGGTCGATGCCGATCTTGGTCTTGAGCGCGATCACCCCTTCCCGGTCGACTCCCCGGATGGTGGCCTCGTACTCCTCACCCTCCTCGAAATCGTAGAAGAGCTGGGAGATCTCGGCCCGCCGCCAGTCGACGATCACCACGCGGTTGCCGTTCATCAGCATCTGCTTGCCGATCAGGTAGGTCTTTTCGCCGATCCGCCTGTCGGAGTCCTCGATTCCGATCACCCCGAAGTAGGGAGAGTTCTTCTGCTCGAACTCGATGAGATACTTGCGGGGATCGTGGTGACCGTGCTCGACGAGCTTTTCGGTGATGCCGTTCTTCTCCTTCCATCCCAGCGCGTCCAGACGCTGCGTCTCCAGCTCCTTCCTGCGTGCGTCATGCCGTGCTACCGATTTGCCGCGCTCTTCAGCCGCGCGCTCGATAGTGTCGTAGACAGAGGAAAGCCTTTTTTCTTCAAGATCGATGATTTCCAAGGAGACTCCAAAACAAATGCTCCGGCAAAACCGGATGAAATTTCTTGTGAACTGAGGTGGGTTTTATTGTGTGCAGGACGTTTCGGAGGGATCGTATCAGGTGAGCCTGACTGCGGAGCTGCTATCATGGCGCTGAAACAGGGAGCGAGGGTCTGCGACGACAAGCGTTCGATTCTAACATCAAATCGATCTCAACACACCAGTAAAGATCGTAGGGCACGGCTCTGAAATTCGCAATCCATAGGATGGGCTCACCACCTGGGCTTTTTCTTCAAGGATCGGAACGGCTGAAAGAGCTTTATTGAGCTTTGCCCTTCCAGCCGTCCCAAACGGGATATGGACAACTTCGGTGGAATCACTACGGCTCGGACTTGAAGGTATCTACAAAATGATCTTCAGCTGTGCCGTACGAGTAAGAAAAGTTGATGTACTTGACGCTCTCTTTCTTTTCTAGAGGAATATCGATTTTGAATGGTTCTGTACCGGTGAAACGATCAAGAAAAACGTGGCTTCCCTTAGCCAAGACATTCCCCTGTTGGTCGAGCAGTTTGGCCGTCAACTGCAATGAGTTGTAGGGCAGGTCGCTACGTGCATTGGTGACCGTTCCTGCGATGCGAATACCAGTATCGGTTTTTTCCGATTTCCAGAGGACATTAAGATCGTGACTGCTGTACTGATGGGGTGTGAAGGCCGGGTTGCTGTCTAGCTTGGCGTGCTGGATGGTACAGGCTGAAAAGAGCAGCATGATAATCATGGCAGGTATGATCTTCTTTAACATGAAAAGCCTCCTGTTGTAATTTTTTTATACATGGCACCGACGATCCTGCATATTGCAGAGCAGTTGGTCCTATCACCGGACTTGGCCGCGACTGCCCTTCAACTGGCCGATTTGCCCTACCATTCTTCCTTTTGCTTCTCCACGAGTTTCTTCATGTAAATTTCCGGACTGGTCAGCTTCAGGATCTCCTTCTCCGTATAGCCCAGTTCCTTCAGGTTCAGTACGCCGTTGGGTGCGTGGCAGTTTGCGCAGTAGAGGGCCTTCGTCTTTGTCACCAGGTGGTTCGACCCGAAGTAGATGGTCTGCCACCCGGGAATGGCGTTTTTGGCGACCTCGGCGGGGTTCTTCATGCCGAGGGTCCTGGCTGCTGATTCAACCCCAGCCCGGGTGTTCCCGGTTGCCATCGGAGGGGCGAAATCCATGGAGAGGAGTTCCCCACTCTTGCCGTTGAAGTAGGCCTTCCCCTGGAAGATCTTGAACGGGGTGATCTTGCTCTTGCCGTCCTTTCTGTTCCCCTTGGGACCGATGAAATGCTGGGTGTTCCTCACCGTTCCGTTGTACCAGGCGTAGACCGGGGTGGTCTCGTTCGCCTCTTTCTTCAGGGTGGTCGGCTCGTAGAACTTGTCCGCCCCCTGCGTCCATACGGTGAAGTCCTTTGCAAAGGCGCCGCCCGTGCGGGGGATGTGGCAGGTCTGGCAGGCAACCTGTGCCGTGTGGCGGTTCAGGTCCGCATCCTTGTGCGGCTTCAGGCCATGGCAGGAGGCGTCGGAGCAGGAGAGCCGCATGCCGTCGTTGGCCCAGTTGTTCGGGTCGAAACCGGTCGGGATCTTGTGATTCTTCGCCTGGTGGCAGTCGACGCAGACCATACCCTTTGCCGCATGCACGTCGGTCTCCTTGGTGAAGGCAAAGCCGCGCTTGATGATGACCCCGCCCCCTGCCGCCTCGTGGCAGACCATGCAGTTTTTGACAGTCGGCTTGCCGATGGCAAGCGCCGCCTTGGTGCTGCGGTCCTGCCCCATGACGATGCGCCCCTGGTCGTCCTTGAACGGCTTCCTCTGCCGGAAGTCATAGTCGGTCGAATGGCATACCAGGCAATCGATCGCCTTTTCCGCCTCGGCACCCGTGCTTCCGACGTCGCTCAGGTGATTGCCCGGGTGGCAGGTGTTGCAGCCGGAAAATTTGGTCTTCCCGGTTTCAGGGCTCTTCGGGATCTCCTTCAGGTTGTTCACGATGTCGTTGCCGTTGCACATGACGTAGATGCGGTTCTTCATTCCGTACTCTTTCTTCGGATCGAGTCCCTCCACGTTACTGACCTTCGAGGCGTGCTTCCAGTGCACCGTGCCGAGGAAGGACGTGGCCGTCCCGGGGTGGCACTCGTCGCAGGTTTCCGGCCCCCGGTAGCCGCTCTTCTCGATGGACTCCTTGCCGGGATGCTCTTTTGCCGCCGCTGCGGTCGCCGCCAGGGCGAGGAAAAAAAATGCCGTCAATACGTTTGTTTTTCTCATGGGGTGCCCCTCTCGTGATCCCTGGTACACCTCGGAACCAGGTACGTGGCTTTGCGAAGAAACCGCTCGCCGGAACGCGTCGCGGTAAATTCGCCACCGGAGGAATAGCCTAGCAACCTGCCGTCTTTCGGAAGTACTTGGCGACGTTTTTGCCGTCGACCACCTCGTACTTGCAGCGGATCTCGTCCCCCTCGACGATCCTGTGGTCCTTGAACTTGTCCAGGGTGAGATCGTCGTTCACCGTAATGGCAATCAGTTTCCCGGACTCGTTGTCCTTGAGCGTTACGGTCGCAGTCTTTGCGTCCTTGCCGGCGATCTCAATCCTGGTGATCACCCCGATGAATTTGACCTCGTCTGCCCGTGCGGTTGTGGCCAAGCCGAGAATGCCTATCGTTACCATTGCTACCAGTACCAGTAGCGAAGCCGCTTTTTTCATGTTCTCTCTCCTTTGCCCCCCATTGCCCGGTACGAAGCAGCGGCAGAGGGGCACCGCACCCCAGTTGGCACTAGAACTTCACCTCGAAGGTTGCGTAGACGTCGTGGGCGCTTGCCAGCGGGGTCAGCAGCATCATGTCGGTCGATTTGACCTCGGACATCTTGGCCGGAGCACCTACCCAGTTGTTGCTTCCCGTGTACTCGAAGTCGTAGTACTGGTAACCGATCCTGAAGAAGGCCTTGGAGAGGTAGGAGGAGATCGGCTTCAGGTTCAGTTCCTGGATCAGGTAGCCTTCATACACGTTGCCGCGGGTCCCGAGCTTGGAGGTCCAGATGTCGTCCGCAGCCGGGGCGAAGGTGATCCAGTTCTTGGAGCCATGGTTGTACTCAAAGCCAAGCTTGGTCTTGGTAGGTTCGTAGTCGTAGCGGGCGCCGACGTAGGCTGCCCAGCCGGTCTTGCTGGTAGGCGCTTCAGGGTTGAAGAAGGAGCCGGTCATGAGCCCTTCGAAGCCTGCGTTGGCCGAGACGTTGTCGTTCGGGTGGGTGACGCTCATGCCGATGTCACCGAAGAAGTTGAGCTTGCCGGGGCCGATTTTCTTGACGGTGCTCATGGCGCCGATTCCGTACCAGTCGATGTCGCCCAGGTTCACCGCAGGAGCGGTATTGCCAAAGGCGGTATCTTTCATGGTGGGGAAGTCGAAGATGTTGAAGCCGCGGTTCCACTGCAGCCAGACCCTCAGCGGGTCGGTGTCGACCGGCACGATGGCGACGCCGAGCATGTCGGTGTCGTCGACGCTGTTGCCGGGGTTCTCCAGCCCGCTTTCGAAGCCGCGGCCGTAGCAGACCTTGGCGTAGGAGCCGGGGAGTGCCTCGATGTCGGGGGCCCAGCCGACTGTCATGCCGTCGAAGGCGTAGTCAACCAGCAGGGCCGGGGTTCCCCCGTTACCCGGGCGCTCCCTGTTCTCGCGCAGGTTGGAAGGTGCGCCCCCGGTGGAGGGCCTGCGGCCGACCGAGAACCAGATCGGCTCACCGGCGATGTTGGACCAGGTAGCGTAGGCCTGGTCGACGTTCAAAAGGCTTGAGGACGGGACATGGCCGAGGGTGCCGTCGAATACGCCGACCCTGTCGGCGAAGAAGGGAGAGGAGCCGTTGTTGGTCACCGCGGAGTCGTCCTGGGAGCCGAAGGTCTTGTAGGCGAGCAGGCGCACGTTGACGGTGATATCCTTGGTCGCTTTGGCGTGCATGTTGAGGCCGAAGCGGTTGGTATAAAGGGTGTCGTTGTTCGGCTTGTAGGCTGAGACCTGCTTGGCGTAGTTTGCCAGCAGTCCCGGCTGGGTCGAAGTCCCTACCAGCTGCGAATTCTGCCCGAGAAAGGCCTTCGCCCCCTGGTAGGTCTTGACACCGGACATCTCGCTCTTGAACTTCATCAGGCCGCTCAGCATCGCCGCGTTACTGCCGGGAGCTGAAGTCGGTCCGGTGGGATCGGCGAAAAAATTGCTCTGCAGGGTGCTCGCTGCGTTGTTGAACGTGCTGTTGACGTCCGTGTACGCCTTCGTCTCCCCCCTGAGGGAATCGAGCCTGAAGCGGTAATCGCCGCCGAAGGTCAGCCATCTGCTGAGCGATTTCTCCTCGAGCTTGTCTACCTTCCTGTTCAACTCGTCGATCTTTTGCTGTATTGCCTGCTCGTCCGCCAGTGCTGCGACTGGGGTGGCAAGCGCGAAAAGCAGGGTGCCAGACAAAAGCTTTTTCAGATTTTTTTTCATGTTCCCTCCTTTATTTTTCCTGCGTTGAACGGACCGTCTTGAGGACATTTAGCCTCGTCTCATCGCATGGAATCAGCTGGTCAAACTTGTCGCCAGCTGGCATCGTTCGAGGTTCAACGATGTATGGTCCCCTCTTTTCTTGCCGAGGCAGGACTGTCCCTAAGCACCTCAAATCGTTTCAGATCCCTCACGGCAGGGAGGGAGAAGTCCCCCTGGATCTGCCAAGCGTCCTTTAGGTATACCCACGGTGCAAAGGCCGACAGGGAATATCCCGGTTCCAACTCGATCTTCTCCGATCGCATCTTGCTGATGAACAGGCCATTACGATTTGCGATCACCTCGTGACTGCCGTTGAAGGGAAGTGCGCCCGGGTCGCTGTATTCCCAATTGACCTTTTGCACCTGGGAACCGTCCCGGGAGGCGTGGCACGAATCGCACGAACGGCTTTTGCCCAGTTTGTGCGACATCTTGTCCATCTGTATCCAGAGGAGCGCCTTGTTGTTGTCCGGCAATCCGCCGAAGAGCCCCACATAGCCCCAGGCATCGTCGGTCCTCTTCAGCACCGGAAGTTCGAGCGGGTAGCGCCAGTGCAGGCCCGGTTTGAAGGGGGATGTTTTCTGGTTCATAACCGCCATGGGGAAGGGTTTGACCGGAATCCAGCGCCCGGTCTGGTCTTTGATCAGGACCGGTTCCGGCATGTAGCCGTAATAGGCCTTGAACTTGAAAAAAGGGGTTGCCGATCCGGCCATATTGCCCGGTCCCCAGTACGTACCCTGATAACCGGCGACCTGCCCGATGTGGCAAGCTTCGCATGAAAGGTTCCTGTGCCAAGAGGTCGCGTGGCTCTTGACCGCTTCGGGATGACAGCGCTTGCAGGAATCCTGTGCCTGCCTCTTGACCATGCCGTGCCCGATGGCTCGGTTTCTTTTGGTGCTTTCGTGGCAGTCGAGACAGCCGACCTTCGCCTTGAGATGGACATCGCCTTCGTTCC
This sequence comes from Geomonas sp., assembly GCF_056994735.1. Lineage (NCBI taxonomy): Bacteria > Pseudomonadati > Thermodesulfobacteriota > Desulfuromonadia > Geobacterales > Geobacteraceae > Geomonas > Geomonas sp. The sequence continues at coordinate 36,473 of NZ_JBXKJL010000428.1, read as the reverse complement.
CTTCGGGAAACGAGAACGAGCCGCCGAAATAGCCGGCTCCGCGGCGCCGGTCCTCGGGTCCCGCATGACAGATGGAGGCCCTGCCGCTGCCGTAGCAGTTTTCTGGAGTGGGTGTTTTAACAAAGGAGTGGGCTCCAAGGGATGGATCCGCACGATTTTTCTTCTGCGGATAGAAATGGCAGTCAAGACAGCCGACATGACAGGTGTTGCACGACCTCTGGGTGATGAGAGTGCTCTCCAGCGACACGGGGATCATGGTGTTTGCCTGCATCGATTTGAAGTTGTCGTCGAACCAGGGACCGCAGTTGTGGGGGCCGCGATCTTTATTAAGCCATCCCTTGTACTGGCTCTGTTTGCCGTTGACCGCCATGGTGCTCTTGGAAAATTCAGCAAACTCCTGCTGATGGCATGCCCCGCAGGTCTTTTTCATGACTGCGAAATCCTGGCTCAGGGTTTCCGGCTTTTTGTCGTGCCAGGAAATGGCTGCCACCGATGGGTCTTTGACCAGTTTTCCATCCCTCTCGCCGACGATATAAAGCCGGTTCACGGCATTCGTACCATATTCAAGAGGGTATCGTCGCACCGAGGTCATCGCCGTCAATCCTTTCTTTGAAACGACGAGCAACCGCGCCATCCCTTTGTGGGCGGCACTCCTGTCTATCATATCAGGACTGCCCATATGGCACTGGTCACATCGGGCCGGCATGTGAGTCTGCGCCTCTGTTTCCTCATAGGTGACAGCGAACCCTCCGTATCCCAAGGACTCCATTTTCTGCCTGTCGCCATGACACTCGATGCAGCTGTCTGAAGCTGCCGCTGACGTGAATGCGGTGCCTGTAATTAGAGCTGTCAGAAGGATGATCGGCATCATGCCGGTTGTTCTCCTTGCTATTCCGGGAATGAGCCGATCATCAGGGGAGCAGAGGCGTCACCATCGATGCACCGGTGAAAACGGCTCAAGTGGTCGAAAATGTATGCCGAATTTGCGCAATGCTGAAAAGAATACTATCGAACGCTCGTATGTCTACCAAAGCGCGCCGATAAGAAGCTTTTTTTATTGATCAATCCGGCCTCCAGCCTCTCGCTGGTCCTGCCTCAAGCCGTTCACCTCTACGCCATCCAAGGCCCCCAGGATCGTCTTGGAGCCACACCAACGAGAATTTTTGTGGGAGTCGTAAACATGCTCAAGTTCCCTGCAACGATGACGATACCAAACACGTGGTAAGGCAGCATCATTGGAAGGAATGACAATGCACCAGACAGTCAAAAGGAAGCTGATCGGCACGGGAGGGGCACCTGCTACCCCTCACCACAGAAGGAGAATAAGCATGAAAAAAGCAGTTTCGGTAATGGCACTGGTAGCAATCGTGGCAATGGGCATTCTCAACTTCGGCACTAACGCCAATGCGGATGAGATCAAAGTGGTCGGGGTGATCACCAAGATCCAGATCGCTGGCAAGGACGCAAATGCGGCAACCGCGACACTCAAGGACAACAAGGCTGAAAAGCTGATCACCATTACCGTGAACGACGACCTCACACTGGACAAGTTCAAGGACCATCGGATCGTCGAGGGGGACGAGATCCGCTGCAAGTACGAGGTGGTAGGCGACAAAAACGTGGCCAGACTGTTCCGGAAAACGGCAGGTTGCTGATTGTCGAATCGAGCCTCGATGTTAGAAAGCGTCACCACACTGCTGCGATAGCCCCGTCAGCAATCCCCTGTACATATGTGAAAGCCCCCGTTCCTTGCGGAGCGGGGGCTTTCTCTTTACCATTGGCTTACTACGACCAGACTCTAGAGCGACCTCAAGGTGCACGGCGTGGACCAGGGGCCACGGCCACTAGTGCCGATCGCCCTTATCCTGAAGGAGTAGTTCCTGCCTGGCTCCAAGCCATTGATTTCCATATTTACAGCAGAGGCATGGATACCTGCCTCATTCCAGTCAGCCTCACCTGTCCGATCGGCATCTGTGAATTGCAACTCGTAGCTTGCAGCGCCAGGCACCTTTTTAGCCCTGGCGGTCATGGTGCCTGATACCTTCCCGTGCTTCATTGCCAACTCCGGTGCAGCCAGGGGAGGCGAGGAAGTTGTCTTCCCCGGTTTGCGTCGGAAGTCAAAGCCCGTTGTCTTGAGCACGTTCACATCCCCCTCTGCTGCCAGTTCCACAAATTGGGCAAGCTTGGTCAATTTGCTCTTGACTGATATGTGGGCGTCGTTCCGCGCCGCGATCTTTTCCGTATCGTGATTCAGCGCCTCGTCATAGGCTCTCTGCAGGAACTGGATTGCTTCATCCAGTTGCTGCAGAGATGGCACAAACGGAGGATACGGCTCGGCGAGATGGGGGTGAGGGTGGTTTGCAAGCATGGCCCTAACCGTTCTCGCCTTCGCAATAGTATCGACCGGGCCCAAGGAGTCGAAGTTCGCGATCAATAGTGCTGGTGGCGTCATGATAACCTCCTCAGCTTATTTGTTCGGTTCCTCAGAAGAATAAAAGAAAGTTTCCGCAATGCAAACGTGAGTTCATTTTTTTCATCATACTCTTCCACTTCGGTTATCTTGCCTCCTCCAGACTGTTTTTTGAGGCGCATGATGCCAATTCACAAGAGGAGCCCAGGAACATTAGGCGCGCTGCACAGGGGAGGAAACCCTCATTTCCTGGAAAGACCTTCACTGGGACCAATTCGGTAGGTCGGGATGAAAAAGCAGAGTCACCTTTCTTTTTTTAAAACAATGCCGCCTCCCCGCTCCTCTCGTCCAAGTATGCGGATTTGATGTTTTTTTCCCGTTCAACGAAACATATGTCCCGATCCCGGAAATATATGACCCGGGAGAGGAATTATATGTTTCTCTACGAGATTTAAATGTTCAGGCATGAGAAATATAAACCCGAGGAACATAAAGGCCGACTAACAAAGAGGCAGAGAGCGTTGAGAAGAACAATTACCGACCTAGGGAAGCGAAAGAGCGGGTTAAGAATAGGAATAATATGTTAAGGAATGGAAACGTTGAGTTCAGGCTCCCCGCCTTGACACAGCACGGGGCGATACCTATCATTCCGGTATGGAGGATGGCAATGATTAGACCGGAAAAAATGACAGTCAAGACGCAGGAGGCGCTTGCTGCGGCGCAAGAAAAGGCGGCATCGATTTCAGCTGGGACCATTGAGCCCGAACACCTCCTCCTCGCCCTGATCGACCAGGAAGGGGGGTTCGTACCTGACCTGCTGAAGAAGATCGGCGCGCCCCTTCCCCAACTGCGGGAGGGTCTGGAGGCCGGCCTGAAGAGGCTTCCGCAGGTAAGCGGGGGGCAGCTTTCCCTCTCCTCGGCGCTCAACCGCATCATCGACCTGGCGCAGAAAGAGGCGGACGCCATGAAGGACGCCTTCGTCTCCACCGAGCACCTGCTGCTGGCCTTGGTTGGGGCGAAGGAACTCCCGAGCGCAAGGTTGCTGAACCAGCATGGCGTCACCCGCGAAGCTCTCCTCTCGGCCCTGAAAGAGCTGCGCGGCGGAGAGGCGGTGACCGACCAGGACCCCGAGCAGAAGTACCAGGCGCTCGCCAAGTACTGCCGTGACCTGACGCAGCTGGCCCGGCAGAACAAGCTTGACCCGGTGGTCGGGCGTGATGACGAGATCAGGCGGGTGCTGCAGGTCCTCTCCCGCAGGACCAAGAACAATCCGGTGCTCATCGGCGAGCCGGGCGTGGGCAAGACGGCCATCGTGGAGGGACTGGCGCAGCGGATCGTGTCGGGGGACGTCCCCGAGACCCTCAAGGACAAGCTCGTCCTGGCGCTGGACATGGGGGCGCTCATCGCAGGGGCCAAGTACCGCGGCGAGTTCGAGGACCGGCTGAAGGCTGTCATCAAGGAGGTGTCGCGTTCCGAGGGAAAGGTGATCCTCTTCATCGACGAGTTGCACACGCTGGTCGGAGCCGGAGCCGCGGAAGGGGCGATGGACGCCTCCAACATGCTGAAGCCGGCGCTGGCCCGCGGGGAACTCCACTGCATCGGCGCGACTACTCTCAACGAATACCGGAAGTACATCGAGAAGGACGCGGCCCTGGAGCGGCGCTTCCAGCAGGTCTACGCAGGTGAGCCGAGCGTGGAGGAGACCATCTCCATCCTGCGCGGCCTCAAGGAGCGCTACGAGGTCTACCACCGCATCCGCATCAAGGATAGTGCGATAATCGCCGCGGCGACACTTTCGGACCGTTACATCACCGACCGCTTCCTCCCCGACAAGGCGATCGACCTGATCGACGAGGCGGCCTCGCGGCTCAGAATAGAAGTCGACTCCAGACCTACCGAGATCGATGAAGTGGAGAGGCGTATCAGGCAGCTCGAGATCGAGGAGCAAGCGCTGTTGCGGGAAACGGACCCTCAAGCGCATGCCAGGCTGCAAAAGCTGCGCGACGAGCTCGGTTCTCTTAAGAAACAGTCGGCCGAGCTCCAGGAGCACTGGCAGCGCGAGAGGTCGATCATCAACGGCCTCAGCCAATTAAAGGAGAGACTGGAGCAGAAAAAGGAGGAAGCGAAACAATCCGAGCGCGAGGGGAAGCTGAGCCGGGCCGCGGAAATCATCTACGGAGAGATCCCCGCCCTCGAGAGGGAGATGCAAGAGAAAAGGCAGACACTGGAGGAGCTCCAGAGGGAAGGGAAGATGCTTCCCGAGGAGGTCGATGACGAGATGGTGGCAGAGGTAGTGGCCAAGTGGACCGGCATCCCGGTCAACAGGATGCTGGAGAGCGAAACCGACAAGCTCGTCAGGATGGAGGAGCGCCTGAAAAGCCGCGTGGTGGGACAGGACGAGGCCCTGACCCTGGTGGCCAACGCCATCAGGAGGTCGAGGAGCGGGCTCTCCGATCCGAACCGGCCCATCGGGTCGTTCCTCTTCCTCGGCCCGACCGGTGTCGGAAAGACCGAGACCGCGCGGGCACTGGCGGCTTTCCTCTTCGACGACGACCAGGCCATCGTCAGGATCGACATGAGCGAGTACCAGGAGAAGCACACCGTGGCCCGTCTGATCGGCGCCCCTCCGGGCTACGTCGGATACGAGGAGGGGGGCCAGCTGACCGAGGCGGTCAGGCGCAGGCCCTACTGCATCGTACTCTTCGACGAGATAGAGAAGGCGCACCCGGAGGTCTTCAACGTCTTCCTGCAGGTCCTGGACGACGGCAGGCTCACCGACGGACAGGGGCGGACGGTGGACTTCAAGAACGCCGTGATCATCATGACCAGCAACCTCGGGTCGCAGTGGATCCAGCAGTACGGCGCCACCGACTACAACCGGATGCAGGCGGAGGTGATGGAGACGCTGCGGTCGAGCTTCAAGCCCGAGTTCCTCAACAGGGTGGACGAGATCGTGATCTACCACGCGCTGCCGCTGGAAAGGATCAAGGAGATCGTGCTGATCCAGCTGAAGTCGCTTACGGCCCGGCTTGCTGATAGGGGGATAGGCCTTGAGGTCACCGACAAGGCAGGTGAGCTCCTGGCCCGTGAAGGGTACGACCCGGCTTACGGCGCAAGGCCTTTGAAACGGGGACTGCAGCGCAAGATCCAGGACCCGCTGGCGCTGATGCTGCTGGAAGGGAAATTCGTCCCCGGCGACATCGTCCAGGTCGACGCGGCCATGTCCGGAGACTCCCTGGTGATCAAGAAGAAAGGGAGCTGAGTTCGGCCGTATTAACCTATTGTATTCCCATGGCGAAGCTGGTATATTACGCCCCGCAAAGCTGGGTAGATTGCGCCGCCACGGCGGCATCAAAAAGTGGGGAGTATTGTAAATGAAGCGTTATTCGACCATCATGTCTGTTCTGCTCACACTTGCGCTGCCGGTGGCAGGAACCTGTGCCGACGCACCCAAAGCGCCCGAAAAAACCGCAGAGGCTGCTAAAGCCCCTGAAAAGATCGCTGAGGCGGCCAAGAAAGCTCCTGAGAAAGGCGCCGAGGCCACCAAGGCTGAAGATGCCAAGGTCCAGGCCATCAAAGACACCATGTCCAAGACCGGGCACGGCGCGATGATGGGCGGCGGCGCCGAAGGCACCACCAATGCCAACCCATCCGGCAAGGTGATCGAGACCATGGAAGGGGGCGGCTACACCTACGCCAACCTGGAGAAGGACGGCAAGAAGACCTGGGTTGCCTTCCCGACCCTGGAGACCCGCGTCGGCGAGACCCTCTCTTTCAGCGGCTGCATGGAGATGCCGAATTTCCAGAGCAAGACCCTCAACCGCAAGTTCGACAGCATCATGTTCTGCGGCGCTCCCGAAGTGAAGCCCGCGACCAAGACCACCAACCCGATGGAGGCCAAGAAGTCTCCCGGTAGCGAGGGGGCCGTCAGCGCCGGGCAGAAGGTCAAGGTGGAAAAGGCCACCGGACCGAACGCCCACACCGTCACCGAGATCTTCGCCAAGCGCTCCTCCCTCAACGGGAAGCAGGTGGTGGTAAGGGGCCGGGTGGTGAAGATCTCCACCGGAATCATGAACAAGAACTGGATCCACCTGCAGGACGGGACCGGCGACGAAAAGAAGAAGACCCATGACCTGGTCGTCACCACCCAGGACACTGCGGAAGTCGGCGACGTGGTAACCGTCTCCGGCAAGGTCACCAAGGACAAGGACTTCGGTGGCGGCTACAAGTACAACGTGATCATCGAAAACGGCAGCGTCAAGAAATAGCCCGGTTTCCCCGATAGCCTAAAAAAGGCCCCTCGTTCATCGCGAGGGGCCTTTTTTGCATCTTCCGGCTCAAGGGGTATCCTATGGCAGGTAGGAATGGTATTGCAGAGCTTCTGCATATTCTCCGGGCACTGAGGAACGCGTAGTCGCTCGAAGTTCAACATCCGAGGTACAGTCCCTGGTGCATTCATGAAATCGATTCTGATCGCCGCTTATCTCGCCCGCTTTGCCGCAGCTTATCTGCTGCGCTATTTGAACCTGCGCCACCTTGAGCGTCACGGCAGCGAAATCCCCCAGGGATTCGACGGCGTGGTCGACGCCGGGGCCATGGCCAAGACCGCCAGCTATACCGTGGAACAGAGCAGGGTCGGGCTGGCGCACTCCATCTACGACAGCGCGCTGCTCCTCCTCTTTCTCTTCACCCCGCTCTTTCCCTGGTATGACGGCTGGATCGCCTCCCTGCCATGCTCCTTCATCGTCAGGGGGATCCTGTTCGTGCTGGTCCTCACCATCGTCGGCAGCGTGCTGGACATTCCCTTCTCCCTCTACAGCACCTTCCGTCTGGAGAGGCGCTACGGCTTCAATACCACCACTTTCGGCCTATGGATCACCGACCTACTGAAGTCGACTGCCCTCTCCATCCTCTTCATCGTCATCCTCTCCGCCGCGGGGCTCCTCCTGGTGAAATCTTCCCCCAACCTCTGGTGGCTTTGGGTCTGGTGCTTTTTCGCTCTTTTCAGCATCACGATGATCTATCTCTCTCCGTACCTCATCGAGCCGCTCTTCTCCAAGTTCGAACCGCTCGGGGACCCTGCCCTGGAAGAGGAAATACGCGCAATGCTGGAGAAGGGCGGCATCCACGTGAAGTCGGTCATGCAGATGGATGCCTCGCGCCGCAGCCTCCATTCAAATGCCTACTTCACCGGTATCGGCCGGGTGAAGCGGATCGTGCTTTATGACACCCTGATGAAGCAGATGGATCACCCGGAGTTGCTGGCTATTCTGGCGCACGAAGCCGGCCACTGGAAAAAGGGGCATATCTGGAAGATGATGGTCCTGACCGAGCTGACTGCGCTGGTGCTGATCTACCTGGTCTTTCGCCTGGTGGAATGGGGGGGGCTCCCCGGGCTCTTCGGGCTGCAGCAGGCCTCTTTCGTGGCGCAGCTCATCATGGTCGGCTTCGTCGTTTCCATAGCCTCCTTCCTCTTCACCCCGCTCACCTCCTGGCTTTCCCGCCGCAATGAATGGGAGGCCGACAAGTTCTCCACGGACCTGGGCGGCAGGCCCGACGCCTTGGCCCGCGCCCTCATCAAGCTTTCCCGCGAGAATCTCTCCAACCTGCATCCCCACCCCCTCTACGCCTCCTTCTATTACAGCCACCCCCCGGTCGTGGCACGGGTGGCCAAGCTCCTGAGCCCTGCGTCGCCACCCCCTCCCCCCCCCGGGAGAGGGAACGGGGTGAGTGGTGCCGCATTTCCTTAATGATGAAGTGCGACAGCCTTGATCATTAGAAATTACATATACCCCATTGCCTGATTCACTTTTGCGTGGTACTTTTTCCAGTCTAAGACCGACCACGACAGGAGAGCTGAACCATGCAACTGAAGATCCTGATGACCGCTTCCGAAGCTGTCCCCTTCGCCAAGGAGGGAGGGCTCGCAGACGTAGTTGGAGCCCTCCCCAAATTTCTCAAGTCCCGCGGCCATGACGTCCGGGTGGTCATGCCCCGTTACTACAAGGTCGACCGGGAGCGCTACCGGCTGCGCCAACTCCCCGGAGCCCTCGTGGTGCCGATGGGGATCATCGGCACGATGTACTGCGGCGTCCTGGAAGGGAGGATGCCCGGCAGCGAGGTCCCGGTTTATTTCCTCGAGCACGAGGACTTCTTCGGCCGCGACCCCCTTTACGACAAGGACAACAAGGGCTACCTCGACAACGACAACCGCTTCATCTTCCTCTCCAAGGCGAGCCTCGAGCTCTGCAAGATGCTCGACTTCGCGCCCGACGTGGTCCACGCGCATGACTGGCATACCGCGGTGGTCCCCGTGCTGATGAACACGGCTTACCGCCACGACCACCACCTGAAAGAGTCGGCCTCGCTCCTCACCATCCACAACATGCAACACCAGGGGACCTTCTACGAGGGGGCCATGGAGGTCCTCGGTATCGGCTGGGAGCACTTCACCTACCTCGGGCTGGAGATGAATGACCAGGTCAACCTGTTGAAGGGCGGAATGTACCATGCCACGCTGCTGAACACGGTGAGCGAGGGGTACGCGAGGGAGATCCAGACTCCGGCGTTTGGGTGGGGGCTGGAGGGGGTGGTCAGGGAGCGCGCGGGGGCACTGCACGGCGTATTGAACGGGGTCGACTACGACGAGTGGAACCCGGAAAGCGACCCCGACCTTCCCGCCAATTTCAGCGCTTCCGACCTCACCGGCAAGGCTCGATGCAAGCGGGAGTTGCAGAGAGCGCTTGGCTTTCCGGAGCGTGAAGGCGTGCCGCTCATCGGCATGGTCAGCCGGCTGGTGAAGCAGAAAGGGATCGATGTCCTCGCCGAGTCCCTCCCCCGCCTGCTGGAGTTGGACGTCCAGATCGTGCTGCTGGGGGCGGGAGAGCCGTGGTCGCATTTCTACTTCGGCGACATGGCCGCCCGGCGTCCCGACCGCTTCGCCTGCCGGATCGGATACGACAACGCGCTGGCCCACCAGATTGAGGGGGGGTGCGACTTCTTCCTGATGCCCTCGGCCTTCGAGCCTTGTGGCCTCAACCAGATGTACAGCATGCGCTATGGGACGATCCCGATCGTGCGCGCGACCGGCGGGCTTGACGATTCGGTGGAGAACTTCGATGAGGTCAGGCGGACCGGAAACGGCTTCAAGTTCTGGCATCTCACCGCCGGCGCCCTCTTCGACACCGTGGGCTGGGCGGTCCACACCTGGTACCACGACCCCGCCGCCATCCTTACCTTGAGACTCAACGGCATGGCCCGGAGGTTCACCTGGGACGACGCCGCGGCAAAATACGAGCGCCTCTATGTTGAAGCGATGCGAATGAGGATAGGTGCGGAGAGGTTCAACCGCATTGAGGCGGAGAGGGCGCCGGCCGCGGAGAGGTCGCGGCAGGTGGAGGAGAGGGAGAGTTCCGAGGTAGGGATCCCCGGCGCCTGATGGCCGGACGGTCCCTGGAGACGTCAGAAAGCGGCATAAAAAAGGCGCCCCGGATTCCGGAGCGCCTTTTTTTGCGATGCTGCATCGTCTGCAATTACATCTTGTTCAGCAGCGGAACGATGAGCAGGGAGACGATGTTGATGATCTTGATCATCGGGTTGACCGCCGGGCCGGCGGTGTCCTTGTACGGGTCGCCGACGGTGTCGCCGGTAACGGCTGCCTTGTGGGCATCGCTCCCTTTGCCGCCGTGGAAGCCGTCCTCGATGTACTTCTTGGCGTTGTCCCAGGCGCCGCCGCCGGTGGTCATGGAGATGGCGACGAAGATACCGGTGACGATGGAGCCGACGATCACGCCGCCCAGAGCCTTGGGCCCGAGGGTGAAGCCGACGACCAGCGGTGCCAGGATCGGGATCAGGCCGGGGATGACCATTTCCTTGAGGGCGGTCTTGGTGACGATGTCTACGCAGGCGGCGTAGTCCGGCTTGCCGGTGCCTTCCATGATGCCCTTGATGGTGCGGAACTGGCGACGTACTTCGTCAACGACGGCGCCGCCGGCCTTGCCGACAGCTTCCATGCAGAGAGCGGCGAAGTAGAAGGGGAGCAGGCCGCCGATGAAGAGGCCGACGATGACGTAGGGGTCGGAGAGGGAGAAGGTCTTGTCGGCGATGGTCAGCTCCTGGACATAGGAGGTGAAGAGGATGATGGCTGCGAGGCCGGCGGAGCCGATGGCGTAACCCTTGGTTACTGCCTTGGTGGTGTTGCCGACTGCGTCGAGCGGATCGGTGACGGCGCGGACGGACTCGTCGAGCTCAGCCATCTCGGCGATGCCGCCGGCGTTGTCGGTGATCGGGCCGTAGGCGTCCATGGCCACGACGATGCCGGTCAGGGAGAGCATCGAGACGGCGGCGATGGCGATGCCGTACACGCCCGCGCAGGTGAAGGCCGCGATGATGCCGGCGGAGATCACGATCACCGGGGCAGCGGTGGACTTCATGGAGATACCGAGACCGGCGATGATGTTGGTGGCGTGGCCGGTCTTGGAGGCCTCGGCGATGTGCTTGACCGGGGCGTACTCGGTCGAGGTGTAGTATTCGGTGATCCAGAAGATGAAGCCGGTGACCACCAGACCAACGATGGCGGAGAGGAAGATGTTGGTAGCGGAGTAAACCACGCCGGTGGCGGAAGCCAGACCCTGCGGGAACATGTTCACGGTGACGAAGTAGAAGCCGATGCAGGCCAGCACGGCGGAGACGATCAGGCCCTTGTAGAGGGCGCCCATGATCTTGCCGCTGGAGCCGAGCTTCACGAAGAAGGTGGCGATGATGGAAGCGATAATGGAGAGACCGCCCAGGATCAGCGGGTAGCTCGCGGCAGCCGGGTTGGAGAAGCTGATGGCGCCGAGGAGCATGGCGGCGATCAGGGTCACGGCGTAGGTCTCGAAGAGGTCGGCGGCCATGCCGGCGCAGTCGCCGACGTTGTCACCGACGTTGTCGGCGATAACTGCGGGGTTACGCGGGTCGTCCTCGGGGATACCGGCCTCGACCTTGCCGACGAGGTCGGCGCCGACGTCAGCGCCCTTGGTGAAGATACCGCCGCCCAGACGGGCGAAGATGGAGATCAGCGAACCGCCGAAGCCAAGGCCGACCAGGTGACTGACCAGGTCCTTGACCGGTGCGCCCGGCATGACGATCTGCAGTACTTTGTAGTAGCCGGCAACGCCGAGGAGGCCCAGGCCAACGACCAGCATGCCGGTGATGGCGCCGCCCTTGAAGGCCACGTTGAGGGCCTTGTGGATGCCGGACTTGGCGGCCTCGGTGGTCCTGACGTTGGCCCTGACCGAGACGAACATGCCGATGAAGCCGGTGAGGCCGGAGAAGATGGCGCCGACTGCGAAGCCGACGGCGGTTTCCCAGCCGAGTGAGGCGAAAAGGGCGATGAACATGACCACGCCGACGGCGGCGATGATCGTGTACTGGCGTTTCATGTACGCCCCGGCTCCTTCCTGAATCGCTGCGGCGATCTGGCGCATCCGCTCGTTGCCCGAGGGCAGGCTCAGAATCCACTTGGCCGACACGAGGCCGTAGACCACTGCCGCCACGGCGCAGGCCAGGGCGAACACTACTGCATACTGTTCCATTAACTGAATCCTCCTATTTAGATATGCCTGAAAAAGGCGTGACTTCTGAAGCAACTGGCCGCAAAGGCTCAAAGACTATCACAGAAACGGGTGATTGTTATCGAAAACGCCCCTCTTTGTCAACCTATTTTGCCCCGGAAGGCACCTATACCCTCTAAAGGGTTGCGCATCTAGAGCTGAAAATGTAATATGACCAGCATGATTGATCTCAAATGCGGCGACAGGTGTTTCCCCATGCAGATCGAGCCGGAACGGGTCCTTGCCGTCTTGCGCCCGCGCTGCGGGGAGCCGGCCGCCCCTCCCGCGGAGCTGGTCGAACGGGCGCTTCGGGATTGTGAACCGGCGCTGGCGAACTTCCGCCCGGGCGAGAAGGTGGTGATCGTCACCTCCGATGTGACCCGGCCGACCGGGAGCGAGGTCTACCTCCCGCTCCTGGTTTCAAAGCTCAATGCGGCGGGGATAACCGACCGCGACATCGAGATCGTCATCGCCCTCGGCATTCACCGGAAACAGACCGAGGCCGAGCACAGAAGGATAGCGGGGGAGCTCTACGGCCGGATCCGCGTGGTCGACCATGACTGCGACGATCCCGGCGCCCTGGTCTATCTCGGCGAGACCTCCCGCGGTGTCCCGGTGGAGCTGAACCGCCGCGTGGCCGAGGCCGAGCGCCTGATCCTCACCGGCTCGGTCACCTTCCACTACTTCGCCGGTTTCGGCGGCGGCAGGAAGAGCATCCTCCCCGGCGTCTCCAGCCGCAGAAGCTGCATGGCCAGCCACTTCTCCCTGTTGAACGAGGGGGAGGGAGCGGGGAGGCACCCTAAGGCCGTGACGGCGAGCCTTGAGGGGAACCCGGTGCACGAGGCGATGACGGAGGCCTGCGCCATGCGGCCGCCCGATTTCATCCTCAACACGGTCCTCACTCCGGACAAGCGCATCCTCGCCGCCTTTGCCGGCGACTGGCGCACCGCCCATGCTGACGGTTGCCGCTTCTACGCCGAGGCCTTCTCCTATCCGATCCCTCAAAAGGCGGACCTGGTCGTGGTTTCCTGCGGCGGGTTCCCTAAAGATATAAACCTGATCCAGGCACACAAGTCGATGGAGTATGCGAGCCGCGCGCTCAAGCCGGGGGGCGTCATGATCCTCCTGGCCGAATGCCGCGACGGCTACGGCCACGCCACCTTCTTCAACTGGTTCGGCTACCGCACCTGCCCGGAGTTGGAGTCAGCCCTCAGGAAGCGTTACGAGATCAACGGCCAGACGGCCTGGTCGGTGAAGGAGAAAGCGGAGCGCTTCCGGACCTACCTCGTTTCGCAACTTCCGCCGGAAGAGGTCTCCACCATGGGGATGATCCCGGCGGAAACGCCCCAGCAGGCCCTGGCCCTGGCGCTCCCGCTCCTTCCCGAAAATTTCACCGCCTACCTAATCCCCGAGGGCGGGGTAGTGCTGCCGGTCCCACAAAACCATTAGCCACGGAGACACGGAGCTCACGGAGAAGGGCAAGGCTGGACAACCGGGACGAGAAGAAACGAACGGCCCAGTTGTCCCGGCCTTCCCGTTTTGAAAGTTTTCTCCGATCTCCTCCGTGTCTCCGTGGCACATTGTTTTTAAATGAAAGGAAGTATTGATGCTCGAAGCACGCACTCTAGAGAAGCTGAAACAGATCGTAGGTGCCGAGAACGTGGCCACCGGGGCGCAGGAGCTGGTCTGCTACGGCTATGATGCCACCCAGATGGAATTCCTCCCCGACGCCGTGGTCCATCCGGACGGAAGCGATCAGGTCTCCCGGATCCTCCAACTGGCCAACGCCGAGGGCTTCCCCGTTTTCCCGAGGGGGGCAGGGAGCGGCTTCACCGGCGGCGCCCTCCCCAAGGGGGGGGGCGTTGTCCTGGTCACGACCAGGATGAACAGGATTCTCCGGATCGACACCGACAACCTGGTCGCCGAGGTCGAGCCGGGTGTGGTGACGGAAACCTTCCAGCTCGCGGTCGAGAAGCTCGGTCTCTTCTATCCTCCCGACCCGGCCTCCCTGAAATTCTCCACCCTCGGCGGGAACGTCGCGGAATGCGCCGGAGGACCGCGCGCCGTCAAGTACGGGGTGACCAAGGACTTCGTGATGGGGCTGGAGGTGGTGCTGCCGACCGGCCAGGTCATCAGGACCGGCGGCGAGACGGTCAAGGGGGTCGTCGGTTACGACCTGACCAAGCTGCTCTGCGGCTCCGAAGGGACGCTGGGGGTCATCACCAAGATCATCTTCAGGCTCCTCCCCTACCCGGCGGCCAAGAAGACCATGCTCGCCATCTTCGATTCCATCGACGGCGCGGCCCGTGCGGTGTCCACCATCATCAAGGGGAAGATCATCCCGACCACCCTCGAGTTCATGGACCACGCCACCCTCAACTGCGTCGAGCGCCGCTTCAACCTCGGCATCCCGGAGAGCGGAAGGGCTGTGCTCCTCATCGAGGTCGACGGCGACCGGGACCTGATCGAGAAGCAGGCGGGAGAGATCCACAAGCTGATCGAGCCGCTCGGCCTGGTGCAGTTCAGGGTCGCCAAGGACGCGGCGGAAAGCGAGGAGCTCTGGCGGGTGCGTCGTCTGGTGTCGCCCTCGCTCAGGGACGTGAACCCGGACAAGTTCAACGAGGACATCGTCGTCCCCCGCAGCAAGGTACCGGACGTGATCAGACGCATCGAGCAGATCCAGAACCGCTACGACATCCCGATCGTGAACTTCGGCCATGCCGGCGACGGCAACATTCACGTCAACATCATGATCGACAAGTCACAGCCCGGGCAGGAGGATAAGGCGCACCGGGCGATCAAGGAAGTCTTCCAGGCCGCCCTCGACCTCGGCGGGACCATGTCCGGCGAGCATGGCGTAGGCCTGTCGAAGCAGCCCTTCATCCCCCTGGAGCTATCCTCTGACCAGATTGCCGCCATGCGCTCCATCAAGAAGGCGCTCGACCCGAACAACATCCTGAACCCCGGGAAAATGCTGCCGCTGGAATAGTTTGACCCGTTCGACAAGTCTGGCAGGTCGGACAGCACTAAAGGAAAGCAACGTGACCAAGAAGAAGACGAGCCCGCTCGAGCGGGTGCAAAACGATATGAAGAAGTGCGTGAAGTGCGGCGCCTGCCGCGCCCACTGCCCCGCCTTCGGCACATTCCAGAGGGAGCCGGCCACGGCACGGGGGAAGGTGGCCCTGGCCCAGCACGTCATGAAGGGGGACATCACCCTTGACGACGGGACCTACGCCGCCATGTCCAAGTGTCTTTTGTGCGGCAGCTGCGTGGACAAGTGCCCGAACCAGGTCCCGACCGACGAGATCGTGATCGCGGCGCGCGAGGCGCTGGCCCAAAACCGCGGTCTTACCACCTTCCACAAGGCGGTCGGCCAGGTGATCAAGAGGCGCAAGCTGATGAAGATGGGAGCTTTCGCCGCCTCCATCCTCGGCCCACTCTTCTTCCGCAAGGTCCCGGCCACCTCCGGCCTGAGGCTCCGCTTCCCCATCCCCTTCCTGGGCGGGACCCGCCACATCCCGCAGATCGCCAAGAAGCCTTTCCTGACCCGCCACCCGGAGGTCATCGAAGGGGAGCCTGGGAAACCGCGCATCGTCTTCTTCGTCGGCTGCATGACCAACTTCGTCTATACCGGGATAGGGGAATCGACCCTCGCCCTCTTCAGGCACCTCGGCTGCACCGTGATCATACCGAAGGACCAGCAGTGCTGCGGTCTCCCGGGGATGTCGGGAGGCGACCTGGAGACGGTGCGGGAGCTCGCGGAAAAGAACCTCGCCGCGCTCGAGGCCCATCGTCCCGACTACGTGATGACCGCCTGCGCCACCTGTGGCGGTGCCTTGCACAAGCTCTACCCGCTGGTGATCGGGAAGAGGAATCCGGAGCTGAAAGAGCGCCTCCAGGCGCTGGCGGACAAGACGGTGGATGCCTCCGCCCTCCTGCAGAAACTGGGGCTCGACCCGCTGGAGACAGGCGGCGGGGACGACATCCGCATCACCTACCACGACCCCTGCCACCTGAGGACCGCCGGCATCACCAAGGAGCCGCGCGGCCTGCTGAAGAAAACTCCCGGGATCGACCTGGTGGAGATGGAGGGCGCAGACCGCTGCTGCGGCCTGGGAGGCACCTTCAACGTCTACCACTACCAGAGCTCACTCGACATCAACTCCGGCAAGACCGCCGCCATCCAGGCCACGGGGGCCGACTGCGTGGTCACCGGCTGCCCCGGCTGCATCATGCAGCTCTCCGACGGCCTGAAACAGGCCGGTGATAAAACGAAGGTACTGCACACCGTGGAGCTTCTGGCCCGTAAGATCTTGAGCTGACAGGGTCTTCCCTGTCAGCCCCCTCCCCTCCCCCCGACCTCAAACTTTCCTCCCTGCCTAAGTACCTGGTTCGCCGAAATTTACTTTGTAAACACCGTTTTTCTTATTGACTTTTGCCAAGCAAAACCTTATTTACTTTTACGTTCACTCCGTTAAAATTTAGTCTGCTGTTCTATTTTTTGCGTCTCCACGGACGCAATGACGGGCTCCGGCGCGTGCTACTGACTTGAACTATGCGTTTTTCTTTGGCATTTTAGGCATTACATCTCTGAAAAATCGGGTTAAACGCCTCATCTCGCAGCTTCAGCGCAGCATGCCTCTCCGCAAACGCAACCTCTTCCTGGCTTCGCGCAGCACTCATTACCGCAGCAGCAGCGTTAGCGTCTACCGCGAGATGAAACGGTGTCCCAAAATAGAACAGAAGGGAGCCGCCGGCGACTTGCGGAGGCACCGCCGCATAAGCATCGAGAAGTGCTACAAAAACAACGGGGAACCTGACCGCCATCCAACACGCTGGCGCCCCCCCACCCTCGATACATCCCGATATGACGCCCAAGTGCAACACTTTTTTGTTTTAATCACTAAAACGGGAGGATGGCAACATGACAAGGTTCAAAAATCCCAGCTACCGGAAGGATGCCCCCAATGTCTAATACACAAATCAGACCCTCACTGAAGAACCCCTTCGACAAGGCGGAAACGGTCGATTTCAACATCCCGGGCGAAATATCCCGCGCCACGGGCGGCTACGAGGAGGCGATGCGGGAAGGTCACGACCTGATCCAGCGCCCGATCAAGTCGGTAAGCATCGACCAGATCGAGAAACAGCATTTCAAAAAGAGGATGACGGTCTGGGAGAGGATCAGGGTCCTCACCGAGGAGGAGCCCAACATCCTGTTCCAGAACTGGGGCAAGAACCTGGACGGCGCTTCCCTGGTCACCGGCATCCTGAACATCCACGGCCGCGACGTAGCCATCTACGGGCATGACTTCACCGTGCGCGCCGGCTCCATGGACGCCACCAACGGCAACAAACTGGCCCGCCTCATGTACATGGCCGGCGAGAAGGGGATCCCGGTCATCGGCATGAACGACTCCGCCGGCGCCTTCGTCCCCGCGGGGGTCGGCGGCCTTGACGGCTACGCCGAGGTCTTCACCGCCCTCAGGAAGATCAGCGGGGTGGTCCCCAGCATCATGTGCATGTTCGGCTTCAACGCCGGCGGCGGCTCCTACCTGCCGCGCCAGGGGAGCTTCGTGATCCAGCCGAAGGACACCTTCTTCGGCCTCACCGGCCCGGGCGTCGTCAAGAGCGTCTTGGGCGAGGACGTAACCCCCGAGGAGCTCGGCGGACCGAACGTCCACAGCCAGACCGGCGTAGCCGACCTCACCGCGGAGGACGAGGTGGGAGCACTGAGGGTCGCCATCCAGCTCCTCAACTACCTGCCGGACAACAACTCGGTGATGGCCCCCTACCAGCCGACCAGCGACCCGCTGGACCGGAAGACCTGGGAGATCAACACCCTGCTGAAGAAGGCCTTCAACTCGCCGACCGGCTTCAACACCCCGTTCGACGTCTCCATCATCATCCAGCAGATCTGCGACCACGGCGACTACTTCGAGATGCAGCCGACCCGCGCCCGCAACGTGGTGACCGCCTTCGGCCGCCTGGGCGGCAACGTGGTCGGGTTCGTGGCCAACAACTCCGCGGTCGACTCCGGCCAGATCGACTGCGACGCGGCCTTCAAGATCGCCCGCTTCAACCGTTTCTGCAACATCTACAACATCCCGATCATCTTCATGGAGGACACCACCGGCTTCCTCCCCGGCCGCGAGCAGGAAGCCCGCGGCATCGTTCACGCAGGGCGCGCCATGCTCGACTCCATCGTCGACATCAGGACCCCGCGCATCCTGCTGATCCTCAGGAACGCCTACGGCGGCGCCTACGCCTCCTACAACAACTACCCGACCGGCGCCGATCTCGTCCTGGCGCTGCCGACCACCAGGCTCGCCGTCATGGGCCCCGCCGGGAAGGAATTCGTCTACAAGAACGAGCTCAGGAAGATCAGGAGCGAAGTGGTCGAGAAGGTCAAGCGCGGCACCCAGGAGCGCATCGAGGCAGGGGTCAAGCCGGAAGCGGCCAAGGCCGACGCCGAGAAAGAGGCTGCGGAGTGGTTGAGGGCCGAGGAGGCCGTGCTCAACACCCGCTACGAGAAAGAGCTGATGAACCCGAAAGAGGCGCTGAGCCTCGGCTCCATCTCCTCGCTGGTCATGCCGACCGATCTCAGGCAGGTGCTGGGAGAGAACCTGAACTTCTTCCTGCGCCACTACAAACCGGGCCCGATGCAGGGCGTCCAGAGGGAGTTCCACTGACATGACCACTATAAATTTGGGACTGGGGACTGGCAGCGGCCAGGGTATCGGATACAACGTCACCGGGGCGATCGGTGAGCGCGGGGACCAGCAGAGGGGATCGGCGTGCCAGCAGGACCGTCCGCTGCGTCTATTAACTGGACTGGAGACGAAACAGATGTCACTCGACAATTACGCACACAACCCGCTGGTGCACCGCGACCGGCGGCTCAGCAGGGCCTCCTCGCCGTGGGTCCGTTCCTTCTCCTGCGAGGACCTAAAACCCCTGATCGTCTGCCGCGGCCCGATCAGGATGGAGGCGATGGACGTCTACCAGGAGATGGGGATCAGCCACTACGGCATCCTCCTTTCCGAAAAGGACTCCATAGTCTACGCCAACGCCTTGGCCCCGGAGCTGAGGAAGCTGACCGACTCGACCAGGGTCCACAGGGTGCCCGACTACACCGGGGCCAGCAAGGAGGAGCGCGTCGAGCGTATCCACCAGATCATCAAGATCGCGCTGGACAACGGCTATGACTCCATCTTCGCGGGCTACGGCTTCATGGCGGAGGACGACGAGTTCGTCGGCGCCATCGAGCAGGCCGGCCTCAAGTTCATCGGCCCCTGCGCCGCCACCCAGACCGGCGCCGGCAAGAAGGACGAGGCCAAAAGGACCGCCCTCTCGGTCAACGTCTCCGTAACCCCCGGTATCGACAACGTCACCGCCAAGACCCTGGTGAAAAAGCACCCGAGCCGCGAGCAGCTCCTGGCCCTGGTCACCTCCGACGGCCTCGAGTGCGACGCCGAGGTGCTCGGCAACACCAAGCTCTCGCTGGAAGACCTGGCCGACCACATCCTTTACGCCTCCTACAGCAAGGGGATCGACCTCTTCTCCATCGAGGAGCTCTGCGCCCAGGTCCAGGAGGAAGTGACCGGGATGCTGAAGAAGTTCCCGCAGAGCCGGGTGCGCCTGAAGGCCATCGGCGGCGGCGGCGGCAAGGGACAGCGTCTTCTGGGCGCCGCCCTTTTGAACGAGAAGAACCCCACCGACGAGCTGATCGCCCGCGAAGCAGCCGAGGCACCGGCCCTGGTCCGCGAGATCCTCAACGAGGTCAAGGCCAACGGCATCGGGGACAACAAGAACGTCCTGGTCGAGCTCAACATCGAACAGACCCGCCACAACGAGATCCAGCTGATCGGCAACGGCGAGTGGTGCCTGGCCCTGGGGGGCCGCGACTGCTCGCTGCAGATGCACGAGCAGAAGCTCCTCGAGGTTTCCGTCACCCAGGAGGGGCTCCTGGCTGCCATCGAGAGCGCCCGCACCGCCGGACGCGACGCAGAGGTGAAGGCGCTGGAGAGCGATCTCAAGGTGCTCAGGAGAATGGAAGAGGAATCCGAGCGTTTCGGCCTGGCCGTGGGCCTCGATTCCGCCTCCACCTTCGAGTGCATCGTGGACCGCGACCGCCACTACTTCATGGAGGTCAACACCAGGATCCAGGTGGAGCACAGGGTAACCGAGCTCTGCTACTCCCTGAAGTTCGTGAACCCGGATGACGCCAGCGACTGTTTCGTGGTCGAGAGCCTGGTCGAGGCCATGGCACTTCTGGCCCGTCACAAGAAGCGGCTCCCCAAGCCGGAGCGGATCGTGCGCTGCAACGCCGCGGTCGAGGCCCGCTTGAACGCCACCGACGCCTCCCTCTCCCCGCACGCAGGCGGGATGATCCGCTACTGGTCCAAGCCGATCGAAGGCGAGATCCGCGACGACCAGGGGATCAGCATGGTCAACCCGGACACCGGCCTCTTCATGAAGTACAAGGTTGCCGGCGCCTACGACTCCAACATCGCGCTCCTCCTCACCAAGGGCAACGACCGCCTGGACAGCTACGAGAGGATGTCCGAGGTCCTTCGCTCCACCACCCTGCGCGGCACCGACCTGGCCACCAACCTCGAGTTCCACTACGGCCTGGTGAACTGGTTCCTGGGCAGGAACGTAATGGCCAAGCCGACCACCCGCTTCGTGGTCCCCTACCTGACCCTGGTCGGGACCCTGAAGGAAGTCTCCAACAAGATCGACCCGGTCTACGCCTTCCTGCAGATGAAGAAGCACTACCAGAAGGTGATCTCCGACATGTTCGCCGCCCAGCCGGAGGTGGCCGCCAAGGAAGCGAAGAACATATCGACCCTGCTGGACAGGAAGGGGACCCTGATCATCCGCCCGATCGAGCGCCTGCTGGGCGACCCGCACCTCCTCTCCGGCTGGCTGAGCCTCAACACCAAGAACTTCCGCATCGACAACGGGAAGGTGGTCTGGCTCAGGAACCCGGTAGGGGTGCTGAACGAGACCTACGAATACCTGCACATGAACTACCGTCCGCACAAGCCGGCGGCTGAGATCATCTGGGGCCACGACAACGAGCTGCTGCAGCAGGCGCTTAGATTCTCCAGGACGCTGCGCGAGAAGTTCGGCCTGGCCCGCGATGAGTACTTCACCCTCACCGGCATCCTCAAGAACGAGGAGCCGCAGGGGGACTTCGACGCCGAAACCTGGCAGCAGGTCCGCTCCGCCCACTTCGGCTACGAGGCCGGGCTCGAGCTCCTGGGCATGCTCTTCCTGATCGGCGAGCAGACCAAGTTCTGGGATCTGCGCGTGGAGGACGACCTGGAGATCGTGATCCCCGAGTACCTGAACGATCCCGAACTGCAGGGCCGCATGAAGAAGATCCTGGTCCCGCCCCCCGCCACCAAGGCGGACGAGATCGTGGCGGTCTGCGGCGGCATGTACTACGGCCAGGAAGCGCCCGGCATGCCACCCTTCGTGACCGAGGGGATGCACTTCGAAAAGGGACAGCCGCTGTACATCATCGAAGTCATGAAGATGTTCAACAAGGTCTACGCCCCCTTCTCCGGGACCATCGACAAGATCCTGATGACCTCGGCCGACGGCACCATCGTCTCCAAGGGGCAGCCGCTCTTCAAGGTCTCCCCGGACGAGAAATTCGTCGAGGTCGACGCCACCGCGGTCGAGAAGGAAAAGCGCGGGGTAACCGGGGAATACCTCAAGGCGGTGCTGTAGTCGCCTTGCCGTGGTTCCCACGCCAGGACGCAAAGAGGGCTCCGGATCGTTGATCCGGAGCCCTCGGCTCACCGACCGACCCCACTGCCACCAGCTGGGGTCGGTCTATTTTCGGGGATTTTTCAGGCTGCCGCGAAGCAGAAGTTGTCACCCTCGACCGATGCGGAGAGTGCTTCCATGAACGAATCGGCCATGGGATCCTTGACGATGGCCATCACGCCGTGACTGACGGACCACATGGTCCCGCAGATATGGCACTCGACCAGGTCCTCGGTAAAGCTGCCGGAGCGTAAATCCATCGCTACGTGCTCATGATTTTTACATACGGGGCATTGCATGCCGACTCTCCTTTTCAAGCCTCTGGGCTAGAACGTCCTCTGAAGTTTTTAAAACTATAGGCAGCCTGAATATTTTTTTCAATCAAAAAATTCGCAAAAGAACCAGCAAAACAGCATGTTACGGAATTTTACGGTTTTGCTGGCCAAATCGACATTTCAGCGGATACGCGAAAATAAAACAGCCCCGGAACCGACAGCGGCAAGGCTCGCAGGTAACATACTGTTTTTGCGGTCTTTTCAGCTTTAGACCGTCATTTTAAAAATAGAACAGTTTCGGCCGCCACTTCGGCCAAACTCGAAAACCGGACCCGGAAAAAAAATTTGTCTTGTCACATCTGAAGAGAAGGCTTAATACCTTGTCTTTGTCCTTTACGTTAGCTTCGCCACTTCATTTCACGGCCAGGAGAGCACTATGAGCATTTCCGACAAAAAGCAGGCATGGCAGAAATTGGCAGAGAAGAGCATCGCCAAGTCCCCCGAGCGCAGGAGCTCCTTCCGCAACAGCTCCGACCTCGAGCTTGACCGCTGCTACGCCCCCGAGTTCGAGTACCCGGGCTACGAGGACCGGTTGGGCTTCCCGGGGCAGTTCCCCTACACCCGCGGCGTCCAGCCCACCATGTACCGCGGCAGGTTCTGGACCATGCGCCAGTACGCAGGCTTCGGCAACGCCAAGGAGTCCAACGAGCGCTACAAGTACCTGCTGGGGGCCGGGCAGACCGGGCTCTCGATCGCCTTCGACCTGCCGACCCAGATGGGCTACGACTCCGACGCCGCCATGAGCCGCGGAGAAGTCGGCAAGGTCGGGGTCGCCATCGACTCGCTGGCCGACATGGAGATCCTCTTCGACGGCATCCCGCTCGACAAGGTCTCCACCTCGATGACCATCAACTCGACAGCCTCCATCCTGCTGGCCATGTACATCGCCGTGGCGGAGAAGCAGGGGGTTTCCAGCGCCCAGATCTCCGGGACCATCCAGAACGACATCCTCAAGGAGTACATGGCGCGCGGCACCTATATCTATCCTCCGAAGGAGTCGATGAGGATCATCACCGACATCTTCGCCTACTGCAAGGACAGCGTCCCCAAGTGGAACACCATCTCCATCTCCGGCTACCACATCCGTGAGGCGGGCGCCTCCGCGGTCCAGGAGGTCGCCTTCACCCTGGCCGACGGCATCGCCTACGTCGACGCAGCCATCAAGGCCGGCCTCGACGTGGACGAGTTCGCCCCGCGGCTGGCATTCTTCTTCAACGCCCACAACAACCTCCTTGAGGAGGTGGCCAAGTTCCGCGCCGCCCGCCGCATGTGGGCCAGGATCATGAAGGAGCGCTTCGGTGCGAAGGACCCGCGCTCCCAGATGCTGCGCTTCCACACCCAGACCGCCGGCTGCACCCTCACCGCGCAGCAGCCCGACAACAACATCATGCGCGTCACCCTGCAGGCCCTGGCGGCCGTGCTGGGGGGGACCCAGTCGCTGCACACTAACTCCCGCGACGAGGCCCTGGCCCTTCCGACCGAGGACTCGGTCCGCATCGCGCTGCGCACCCAGCAGGTCATCGCCTACGAGTCAGGCGTGGCCGACTCGGTCGACCCCCTGGCCGGTTCCTTCCTGGTCGAGTCGCTCACCGACCAGATCGAGCAGCAGGCCCAGGCCTACATCGACCGCATCGACGCCCTGGGCGGCGCGGTCGAGGCCATCTCCCGCGGTTTCCAGCAGAAGGAGATCCAGGATTCGGCCTACGCCTACCAGCGCTCGATCGAAAAAGATGAAACCATCATCGTCGGCGTCAACAAGTTCACCGTCGAGGAGGGCGCGCCGGAAAACCTCCTGAGGGTGACCGACGAGGTCGAGGTCAACCAGAAGGCCGCACTGACCAGGATGAAGTCACAGCGCGACGCTGCACGGGTGGAGTCCACCCTGAAGGCCCTGGAGATCGCCGCCAGGGGGAGCGAAAACCTCATGCCCTTCATCCTCGAGGCAGTCAAGAGCTACGCCACACTGGGCGAGATAGCCAACGTCTTCCGGGGCGTCTTCGGCACCCACAGGGAAACCGTGGTCCTCTAGACTGACAGGACGAAACCTCCGGCAGAACCAGCGTGACACACTGAAGCTTCAGAAAACAATCACACTGGATCTGTCGGAGGTCTCTCTCTCATACGCCATGCAGGTGGACGGTTGCCTCACATACCGGAGGCTGAGGCTATGACACAAGATCCACCTGCACCGACATAGCCAGTCATGAACCAAGCCCCGAAACAAGAAGCTCCTTCCCTGGAAGCATCACCGTCCGCGTTTCAAGAACCAAAAAGCCACCTAACTTAATAAATTTACTCTTAATCAGCTTGCACCAGTTTCCATTTTAAGATATCCTTCACACTCGGCTGGTACAGCCATATCACAAAGGAATTTGTATGCTTACCAAAATCAATCATATCGGAGTCGCCGTCCACTCAATCGAGGAAGCCGTTCCCTTCTACCGTGACACCATGGGAATGACCCTGCAGGGAACTGAAGAGGTCCCGAGCCAGCAGGTGAAGGTCGCCTTCCTGTCGGTAGGAGAGTCGAAGATAGAACTGCTCGAGCCCACCTCCGCCGAGAGTCCGGTGGCGAAGTTCCTGGAAAAGAACGGCCCGGGGGTGCACCACGTGGCCTATGGAGTCGAAGACATCACGGCCGCCATTGCCAAACTTGTCGCAGGGGGAACGAGGATGATCGACCAGGCGCCGCGTCACGGCGCTCACGGGGCGCTGATCGCCTTCGTCCATCCCAAGAGCAGCGGGGGTGTGCTAACCGAGCTCTGTCAAAGCGCGCACTGACACTGTCATAGGGAGTCAGCTGCTCAGTCACAATTTCATGAGAGACTGATTTTTCTGTTGACATTTGTTTGAATAATTATATATTGACCTCAGTTTTATATAACACGGTTTGCTTTTTGTGGGGCAACGTAGCTTCCAAGCGCGTCTTCTATGACGGGAGTCAAAAATGCTGACCCAAGTTGATGAAAAATATCGACTTTTCTGGGCTCTCTGATCCCGTCGCCGCTCCTCGCTGTGACAGGAGGAGAGCCTTTTTTCGTATACGGGTATCAACGTTGTGAGTAATGGTAGGTAAAACATACAGGTTTAGCAGTTCGGGTCCCCATTGTTATTCAATCACGGTGTATCACCAAAACCAGGAGGTAGACGATGAGCTTTAAAAAGAAGGTCCTCGCATTTGCAGCGGTCAGCGCGCTGAGCGCGGCAACCGCTGTACCGGCAATGGCGCTGGAGAATGAATTCCACGGCATTTACAAGATGAAGTACTTTGTGTCGAACCTCGACAACGGCGGCGCCGGCGCGTTCGACGCGAATAAGACCGCAGAAAAAGTTTCCGCCATGAACTACTTCGAGCAGCGCGCGCGTCTCATCTACAACGCGAAGGCCAACGACCACCTGAAACTGGTGCTCGGCTTCGAGATCGACTCCGTCTTCGGTGACAGGTCCCAGGGCACCCTGGCCGGTTCCACACAGGTCGGCGTTGGCACCTCTGGCAACACCACTACCGCCTTCAGGAACTCCGGCGGCGCACTCGACACCGACGCGGTCAACCTCGAGACCAAGTGGGTCCACCTCGACTTCGACATCCCGAACACCCCGACCAACGTGAAGGTCGGTACCCAGGCCATCAAGGACTCCATCAAGGGTATCCTCTTCGACTGCGACGCAGGCGGTATCTACACCGGCAGCAAGTTCGGCAACACCCAGCTGAACGTCGGCTACTTCCGCGGCTACGAAGGGATCACCGGCGACACCGGCGGCGCCAAACGCGGCGTCAACAACCTAGACATCGCCATCCTCGAGGCAAAGTACAACGTGAGCAAGGACCTGGCGGTCGGCGGCGCTTACTACGGCCTGTATGATTACCGCGATTCCACCGCCACCATGATCGACCACACCCTGGCCGCCAACGCCGACGGCAAAGTGGGCCCGGTTGCCCTCAGCGGCTTCCTTGCCGCCCAGCTCGGCACCCTCGACAACAAGCAGACCCACGTCTCCCAGGACCTGCACGGTTATGCCGCCAACGTGGCAGCCAAGGTCAAGGCAGGCCCCGGCACCGTCAAGGCTGCCTTCCTCTACACCTCCGGCGACAAGAGAAACGGTACCGGCGCGAACAACAACGCCTGGCAGAGCCTCCAGCAGGATGTCAACGGCGTCAAGAGCGGCGCCGGGCTTAACAACAATGGCATGGCCGGCGCCGGTTCGCTCAACACCTACAACGAGTCCGGCATGATGCTCCTCAACAGGAACGCCGCATCCGAAGGAACCTCCACCGATCGCAACATCGACGCCACCACCAACAACAAGAACCAGGGTCTGACCGCTTTCTTCGTCGGCTATGACGCCAACATCAACCCGAAATGGTACGCCAGCGGCAACGTCGGTTTCGCGCTGACCTCCTACAACAACGCCTCCGGCCCGATCAACAACGCCACTAGCACCGCAACCACCAAAAGACGGAACGGCAGCCAGTTCCTCGGTACCGAGATCAACGTCGAGACCGGCTACAAACTCTATGACAACCTGACCGCCAGCGTCCAGGCGGCCTACGTCTTCCTCGGCGACTACTACAAGGGAACCGCTTCCAACAGCACCAGCACTTCCTCCAAGGATCCGATGAACCCCTACACCACCCGTCTGGTCCTCAGCTACGCATTCTGAGAACTTCCGGCCGGCGGGGTCTCCCTGCCGGCCGGATCGGCATCACCTTAAAAAGGCGAACCGTCTGGTTCGCCTTTTTGTCTTTCCGGCATCAAATCTTAGACTGAACCACCGAGTGCCCGCCCCCCCAAATGTCTCCATCGAAGTAAAGACTAGGCTGTTATGTCAAAGGGAAGAGCTTTGCCACTCAGGAATAGTCACAGCGCCCTCCTCCTACTTCAAAGATCAGGCCTTACCCATCCTTCATGTCACTCTGATAGCATGTCGAACCCCGTTATCCTTTCCTGAACAAGAGACAGCCTCGACCTCTGCCAGAGAATTAGGGGAGCCGGTTGACAAGAGAAAATAGCATGATTTAATTCTAATAACGAAATATTACCTTCATTAAAGGAGCGCAACATGAAAAGAATGGCATTGATGTTGTCTGCAGCTGTTTTCATGCTGTCTGCAGTACCGGCTTTTTCTCAGATGTCTCCTGACGAGAAGAACGAGTGCCTCCTGGCCTCGAAGAACTGCGCCAACCAGGTCGATGACATCTACAAAAGGATCCACAAACTGGACAGAGAGATCAGAAAGGGCACCAGGGTCTACACTCCGGCGGAACTGAAGAGGCTCCAGGACAAGCTGACCGAAACCCAGGAGCTCCTCGACGAGATGACCTCCAGGAAGGGCCAGTAACCAGACGCGAAGTGCACCCTGCCACTGAACGCTCCGAATGATCGATATTCAGAAAAAGGGCGGGCCCCATGGTCCGCCTTTTTTGCGCCCGAAAGATGGCACGGAGGCCCAGACGGCTGACATGGACAGATCGCTATGAGATTGTTTCAGCATACCCTGAAGATGCTCATCGCGCTTTGCCGATACTATGAAGTGTCAACCAATGAACCTTTCGGTGACAGTGCTGTTACAGTGGAAATCAGCACCGTCAGGAGGGCTTGAGATCCCTACAAACTCTTTGACTAAAACAGGCTCCTCTGCGATAATCCGCGACGCAATCGTCACCTGAACCAGGAGCCGCCATGAAGAAAAGAGTCTTTGCCTCGATCGTAGTTGCAGGAGCACTCCTCACCCCCCTCACTGTGTCAGCAGCACAACTTAAGGCATTCGTAGCGCCCTTCGCGGTGACCCCCCAGGAGGCCTCGGGCCTCAGGGATACCCTGCAGCGGCTCCTGACCTCGCGCATCTCCGGTGACGGGATCACCACCGTCAGCTCGCCGGCCGAGGCCGAAGTAGTGATCTCCGGAAGCTACACCCAGATCGGCAAAACTTTCAGTCTCGACGCCGTCGCCAAGCTCCCCTCGGGCCAGACCGTCGCCACGGCTTTCGAGCAGGGAGACGACCAGGACCAGGTGATCCCCGCGCTGGGAAAGGTCTCGGCCAAGATCAAAGCCGAAACGGTGAAGAACGTCGCGACAACAGCCTCCCAGGCCCCGGCTGTCCCGGCGGCCCAGGCAGCTCCTGCCTCGCCGGCTACACCGCCGGGAAGCACGGTCTGGAGAAGCCAGCGGATCGCCGGCGCCCAGACCTCCATCGCAGCGGCCGACATTTCGGGAGCCAAGGCCTATTTCGTGGCCGAGGCGCAGAAACTGACCTTGTACCGTCAGGACAAGAACCTGACCAAGGTGGCCGAAGCTGAGATCAAGGGAAACGGCAAGGTCCTGGCCGTCGATTCGCTACCGGGAACGGACGGATCCCTGCGGGCTTACGTCACCATCATTGAAAACGAAGCGCCCGCGTCGCGCATCTACTCCTTCGAGCAGGGCCAGTTGAAGCTGGTGGCCGAGAAGCTCCCTTACCTCTTCCGCGCGGTGGCACTCGACGGGGGCCCGGTAAAGCTCTTCGGCCAGCAGATGGGGCGCGAAGACGACTTCTACGGCGACGTCTTCGAGATCTCCCAGAACGGCGGCAAGGTGGAAGCGAAGAACCCGATCAAGCTGCCGCGCTACGCCAACATCTTCAACTTCAACGCCTTCAGCGACTCGGACGGGAAAAGGTACTTCCTGACTTTCAGCAACGACGGCTACCTGCTGGTTTACTCGCCTGAGGGAGAGGAGCTCTGGAGGAGCCCGGACAAGTTCGGCGGCAGCGAAACCTACTTCCAGCGCGAATCGCAGAAGGCCGTTCGGGAAACCGACGAGAAGTTCAGGTGGATCTTCCTCAACCAGCGTATCGTGGTGACCGCCAAGAAGGAGATCATCCTCCCCCAGAACATGGGCCTCTTCGTGGTGGGGAACCACCGCTCCTATGACAAGCACTCCTTCACCGCACTGCAGTGGAATGGATCGTCGCTGGAGGAGCTCTGGAAGACCAAGGAGAACCCTAACTACCTGGCCGATTACCTCTACCGGCCGGAGACGGGCGAGCTGGTGCTGCTGGAGGTGGTGCAGAAGGAAGGCTTCTTCTCCAAGGGGGGAAGCACCGTCCAGGTGGTACGCGCCCAATGACCCGATCGCGGGGGGAATTAATCGTTGACTTCCCGCGGCTCAGCTGTTACGTTTTGCTTTTTTGAGCCCCGCTTTAGGGGCTGCAAATCTTTCTCAGGACCTACCGTGACAAACCCCTCATGCATTGAAGCTCCGCTCCCCAAAGGGGTGAGCGATTTTCTACCGGAGACCGCCGACAAGATCTCCTTCATAGCCGGGCGCATCCACCGCGTCTTCGACCTCTGGGGATTCAGGCGGATGATCACGCCCCTCTTGGAGTTCGAGGACGTGCTGGCGCTGGGGATGGGGGAGGAACTGCGCGGCAAGACCTTCCGCTTCGACGACCGCCAGACCGGAAGGCTCCTGGCCATCCCCCCCGACATCACCCCGCAGGTGGCGCGCATCGTGGCCACCAGGATGCACGGGCTGCCACTACCCTTCCGGATCTATTACAACGGTCGGGTGCTGCGCCAGGCCGCCATGCAGTCCGGCCGCAGCCGCGAGATCTTCCAGTCCGGCGTGGAACTCATCGGGCTTGACTCCCCTGAGGCCGACGCCGAGATGGTGGCCATGGCGGTCGAGGTGCTGAAGGACCTGGGCTTCACCGGCTTCAAGATCGACCTCGGGCAGGTCGCCTTCTACCGCGGCATCATGGATGCGGCAGGAATTTCGGCAGCCGGGCAGCGCCCGCTGCAGGATGCCATTGCCAAGAAGGACGTCTCCGCGGTACGGGCCCTGCTCGATAGCGAGAAGATCTCCGACCGGGCGAAGGAAGAGATCTCGCTCCTCCCCAGGCTCTACGGGGGACGCGAGGTGCTGGACGAGGCGAGCCGCATCGCCGGCAACGACCGCTCCAAGAAGGCGCTGGACAACCTCGCCCAGGCCCTCGAGATCCTCGACATCCATGGCGTTTCCGACCACCTCACCATCGACCTTGGCGAGATACGCGGGCTCGACTACCACACCGGGATCACCTTCGAAGGCTTCGTTCCCGGCGTAGGCGAGGCGGTCTGCAGCGGCGGGCGCTATGACGACCTGACCGCCAAATACGGCTTCCCGGCGCCCGCTACCGGCTTCGCCTTCAACATCATGGCGCTCCTCTCCAGCCTCTCGAAGCGGCCGGACGTGGAAGCCAGCCGCAGCCGCGACTTCCTCATCTTCAACCAGAAGGACGAGCGCCGCGAGGCACTGGAGATGGCGCAGCGGCTGAGGGGGTTGGGATACACCTGCGCCCGGGACATCATCAAGCGCGACTTCGAAAGCTCGCTTAGCTACGCCAGAAAGATGGACATCAGAATGCTGCTGGTTATCGGTGCCGAGAATTGCTCCGAAAACGAAGTGTACCTGGTACGGACCGCCGACAAAAAGGGCGTGGTGGTTACCAGGGACGAGTTGTTCGATAAAGGATTGGAATTGAAATTCGATCGGCAAGGGGAGAATCATGGCTAACGTCGTTGTAATCGGTGCCCAATGGGGTGACGAGGGTAAAGGAAAGGTAGTCGACATCTACACGGAGTTCGCGGACGACGTGGTGCGCTACCAGGGCGGTAACAACGCCGGCCACACACTCGTGGTCGGGGACGAAAAGGTGATCCTGCACCTGATCCCGTCCGGCATTCTCCACGCCGGCAAGAGATGCGTGA
Organism: Geomonas sp.; assembly: GCF_056994735.1. Classification (NCBI taxonomy): domain Bacteria; kingdom Pseudomonadati; phylum Thermodesulfobacteriota; class Desulfuromonadia; order Geobacterales; family Geobacteraceae; genus Geomonas; species Geomonas sp. The sequence goes on along the minus strand of NZ_JBXKJL010000428.1, from coordinate 5,624 downwards.
TCGGAAACGGCGTGGTGCTCGATCCGGAGGTCTTCATCAGGGAGATCACCAAGCTCAAGGCGGGCGGCCATCTCCAGGACGACAAGGCGCTCCTCCTCTCCGAGGCGCTGCACATCATCATGCCGTATCACAAGAGGATCGATATCGCCCGCGAAGCCAAGAGCGGCTCGAAGAAGATCGGGACCACCGGTCGCGGCATCGGACCGGCCTACGAGGACAAGATCGGACGCCGCGGCATCCGCCTGATGGACCTTTTGGACCCGAAGGCCTTCACCCGCAAGGTGAAAGAGGTGCTGGAGGAGAAGAACCTGATCCTGCAGCAGTTCCTGGGCGAAAAGCCCTTCACCTTCGAGGAGATCTACGACGAGTACATGCCTTACGCCGAGACGCTCAGGAAGTACACCGCCGACACCTCCCTGGTCCTGCACCAGGACATCAAGGCCGGCAAGAGCCTCCTCTTCGAAGGCGCCCAGGGAACCCTGCTCGACGTCGACCACGGGACCTACCCGTACGTGACCTCCTCCTCCACCTGCGCGGGCGGCGCCTGCACCGGAAGCGGGGTGAGTCCCAGGGAGATCCACGAGGTGATCGGCATCTCCAAGGCCTACGCCACCAGGGTCGGCAGCGGTCCCTTCCCGACCGAGCTTTTGGATGAAACCGGCGAGGCCCTTCGCCAGGCAGGCAATGAATTCGGCTCCACCACCGGGCGGCCGCGCCGCACCGGGTGGTATGACGCTCTCGTGGCGCGCTACGCGGTAAGGGTCAACGGCCTCTCCGGCATCGCCCTCACAAAACTCGACGTCCTTTCCGGCCTCGAGACCATCAGGGTCTGCATCGGCTACAAGTACCAGGCAACCGTGCTGGACGAGATCCCCGCCAGCCTCGAGATCATGGAGCAGTGCACTCCGATCTTCGAAGAGCTCCCCGGCTGGAATGACGACATCACCAAGGCGAAGAGCCTCGGCGAGCTTCCGAAGAACGCTCAACTCTACATCAAGCGGGTCGAGGAGCTCTCCGGCGCTCCCGTGGTGCTGGTCTCGGTAGGTCCGCGCCGCGACGAGACCATCATCCTCAGGAACCCGTTCGAGAAGGCATAGAACCAGGGGCGGAGACCAAGCCGGCTATCGTCATTCCCGCGAAAGCGGGAATCCAGGGCACTTCGGGACCACCTGGAGGGGGATAGGCGCCTTGCAGATAGCCTCCGCAGCAGCACGAGAAAAGTTATAATTCTTTGATATTTTAAAAAAGCATTGACGCAGGAAAAGGCATTTGCTATAAGGTTGTTCTTGTTTCACGGAGCAGCATGAGCCGCTAGCTCAGTTGGTAGAGCACCTGACTTTTAATCAGGTGGTCGTTGGTTCGATCCCAACGCGGCTCACCATTGTCCCCATCGTCTAGCCCGGCCCAGGACACCGCCCTTTCACGGCGGGAACGGGGGTTCGAATCCCCCTGGGGACGCCAGCTCCGGACAACGGGCGCTGCATGGCCAATCCCATCGGCCTCCTCTTCCATGGGGGGGCGTTCCCTCTCTCAGGTGCTGCCCTCGCCCGCCGTTACTCCTCCGAGCAGTTCGATGTCGCACCCCGCTCTGCTTCGTCCTGACGCCGCCCACTTCGGTGCCGGGATGCCGGTCCCGGCTATCTCAGGGCGTCCGGGTCTGTGCGATCGCCACGAGATACGCGGCGTACAAGGCGAGGAGAAGAAAGCCGCGTTTCCTTTCGATGAGTCCTTTCGAGGAGGGAAAGGTCGCTAGGACCGAAAGCACGCCACAGACCACAGCAATAGCGACTTCCTGCCACCTGATGATTATGGGACAGATGATGGCCGCCACCGCGACAACGAGAAGGCCGTTGAAGATATTGCTCCCAAGTATCGTTCCCAAGCCAACCTCGTCGTGTCCACGCAGCTTCGAGACCAGGGTTGTCGCCAGTTCGGGCACCGAGGTCCCTATCGCAACTACTGTCGCACCGACAACGAACGCGTCGATGCCGTATGCGACTGCAACACCCTTCGCGCCCCGGACAATGGCGTAACCGGAGACAAAGAGAAAGGTTAGCCCGACAACACAGGAAAGAACCGCAAGGACTATCCTGTGCTCTCCGAGAACTTCTTCTGCTGCACTTCGCTGTTTCCTGACCTCGATCACTGTCGCACCCAGCCAGAGGAGAAATATGCCGAGGAGCAAGAAGCCGTCAATGCGAGACACGACGCCGTCCAGCATCAGCACGCCGGTGACGACAGGAACCAATAACGCGACCGGGAAATCTCTGCTAACGCTGCCCCGGGGGCTCTTGATTCCGGAAATCGACAGTGCGAGGCCAAGAATCAAGGCAACATTCACCACGTTGCTCCCGAGCACGTCGCCGAGTGAAATCTGCGGCGTCCCGGCGGTCGCTGCATTGATGGACACAGACAGTTCCGGGCTCGATGTCGCGAACGCGGCGACAGTCGCGCCGACTATGCCTGGTGAAATCCTCGCCCAGCGATCCAGGCCGACCGATCCCCGAACAAACAGCTCGCCTCCAACCCCAGCCGCCACAACTCCCAAGATCAAGAATGCATAGTTGTTCACTTCGTGCTCTCTTCCACCAGTGGGGAGTCTTGCCCAGTCTCCGGGCGTCACAACGCGTGCATCATCAGCCTTTTCAGTTCAGAACGGCCCGCGCCCCCCAAACAACGCCGAGCAGCAACAACGCCGACGGGACAAGAATCCTGACGTATCGTTTCCAGTCATCGAGACTAGCCGGGGTCCCGTCGGCAGTCTGCCCGCCACAGTAGCGGATATCAACGAACCTGGCGACGATCAAGCTAGCAACACCAAAGCCAAAGCCCGCGAGTGGTAACGCTGCGGGCATCTGCGGATAAGCCAGGGGGAAAACGGCAGCGATCACCACCACTCCGTTGCCCAGCATTATCCAGTAAAGCCGAAGAAAGAGACCGAGAACCGAATCAGTAGTCCTGCCGTCTGCCATGGCACACCTCCAGCGAACATTGCATTCACTGGATAGCGGCCCGACTACCCCAAGCTCCTGCAGCGGCTGATGCGCGCTGCACCCTTGCGTAGGATCATACCAGAGAGCCAGAATAACCGACAGATATCTGCAACTGGTTGCAGATATGGTGAACGGTCTCCCTGGGAACCCCTGCGACTTGGGCTGTCGCCGTGATGGTGTCGCCTGCTAACAACCGCTCGATTGCGATTATCCGATTGGGCGCTAGCACCCCTCCATTTTGCCTGCGTGTGGTGTTCTGTGACATTTCGTGACTCCCTATCTTTACTAGCTCCACCCTTTGTTGCCGGTTAAACCACACTGCCAACAACCTGCGTACAACTACGGTCCTCCGGACCTTGCTCCCGAACATCACCTGCTTGAGAGTCCTCAGAGAACCCCAGCAGCATGGAACCTATGGATACTTGCACCCCGTCACCTGCTGTCCCTCCCCCCGAGTTATGCAAGCGCTTGTGGATCTCCGTGTTCCAACTTGAGGTGGGAGCTTTAAACTGTGCAGCACGTTGATATGGAAACAGTTCTGCTATACCTGTAACTCAGCGCATCCTGCAATACACGCATGTTCTGAAGCCAGGGTTCAATCCGATTCCAATCCTCAACCTGGAGGGACGCCAGCGCCCGCTTGACGCTTCGTGTTGACTGCGACACCTTCGGCGGGCGCTTCCAGAGGGGGTCAGGCCCCCTCCGGCGCTGCCTTCCCGCTGCCTCCCCCTTTCAGAACGCGCGGCCTTCGGCCGCTATCCCCCCCGTTTCCCGTGTTCGCCCGCCTTGTGCCGGCGCGGCTCCTTGGTGGAAGTCTTCCGGCGGCCGGCGCTACAAAGATTGGCACCGGCAAATCCGGCATGCCCCATCGGTCCTCGGACTGCGGCCGCGAGTAGCTGCAGGAGAGGGTCGCAAAGCTGCTCGGCAGACGATCCTTGACTTCGGCCCCGGTGTGGCGAAAATTCTCTTGTCGAACCGACCGACTCTGCGGCCACCGGGGCAGCTGCAGGGTCTGTTCTCGTGAAGAGGAAGTGAGTCGCCCTGGACTCGGGGAGGAAATCGATGGCACAACGTCTCACACTGATGGCAGCGTTGTTCGCGGCCTTGCTCCCCCTCGCGGGCTGCGGCGCGAGCAAGCCTGTGCTGAACGCATACGCCCTTGAAGACGCGAACGTCGGCGGCGATCCTTCGAAGTCGATCCCGCGGATCAAGAGCGTGCTCGTGTGGCCGCTCGAGAACATAGCGGCCGGCGGCAAGTCCAAGGGCGTCGAGACGACCATGACCGGCGTGCTCGCCGACCTGCTCCACATGCGCGGCGGCTTCGACCGTGTGGTGATCCTGGAGGAGACCCAGGCGAACGATTTCATGACCCGCGCCGGCGAGGCGCTCCGCCTCAAGACAAAACCGAAGAACCCGATCGACGGCGCGCTCGTCGCGACCACACTCGGTCAGTTCACCGGCGCCGAGTGCATCCTCGTGGCCCGCCTCGAGGCCTACGACGAGGAGAAGGTCGACAAGGCGACCGTCACCGTGGTTGCGGCGTCGTTTGACCTCCTCGACGCGCGCGAGAGGTCCTACGCCGCGCTCGATAGCTTCACCGTCGTCCGGCGCCTCTGGCGTGCCCACGTCAAGGAGACCAGCGCGGAGAGTCCGTTCGCCGCCCGCAAGGGACCCGACGACACTGCCCGGTCCATGCTGCAGCGGGTGGTCGACCGCCTGTCAGCGGACCTGCGCCTCTAGAAATCCTCTTCCCGGCGCGATCTGCAGGCGCTTGCGGTGCTCGTGTTCCATCTTGCGGCGCGGCTACTGCTAGGCACGACTCATTTCCATCAAGAGCCTTCGAAGGCCGGTCCTTCAAGAGAAGCCTGCAATTCCCGCATAGCCTCCACCCAAGGCTGAATCTGTTTCCATCCCTCAGAGCGGAGGGACGCCATTCACTCGCGGCGCCAGGACTTCGCATTTCTGCGTCACGCTCCTCGCGCCTGCCTGCGACGGCCGCCAGGCAGGCCTCGGCATTCGCTCGTCGCGTTCCTTGTCTCGGCTCGGCGCTGCCCGGCCTCCCCTCCCGTGCTGCCCCTAGTGCAGACCTGGCAGCTCCATCTTATTTTCTCCCATACGAACCGTCCCGGAAGCCGATACTGGGGTGCGTGAGGACTTCTCTGACGGCGCCTTCGTTAGCTTGAGGTGCGAGGGCTCAATTCCATCCTGGCCGATCCCGACGGACGCTTCTTTAAAATCCCGTCCATATAGCCTCGGGGAAAGAGTTTCTCGGCGGCTGGTCCTGCCCATTCGGTCGGAAGCAGCTTGATGGCCATTGACAAGTTCTTTCTTTCGCAAACAGTCTGGGACGAACTTCCAGCATTATCTTATTTCTAAAGATTGTTTCATCCCCCGCCAACAGGGGATTGATCGCTTCCTGAGTTGCTCGAGGGGTTGTTTCTCTTCAGCGGAAGGAGGCGTGATGAAGATCGGACCGGGGAGTTCCTCGATGCAGCGGATCTTGGGGACAAATCTTGAAAGGAGTCGAGCGATGAGCACGCGTGCGATCAAGATTGTGCTCTTCCTGGCAGTGGCGGCGGTTGTCGTCGGTGCGAGCATTTCGGTGGCAGAGGCACAGGTCAACGCAATTTC